>JBDTDN010000214.1:0-4983 GCA_039923055.1 Jatrophihabitantaceae bacterium | reverse complement strand
GCACGGGTGGCGTCGACGCCGGCGGCGCTGCCGTGGCGGGTCAGGTAGTGGCTGGTCGCGATGGCGACGAACGTGCTGATGACGGCGATGCCGTCCGACTAACCCACGGCCCCGAAGAACCAAGGAGCAGACGTCCGCCACCAGCCACAACGATTCTCATCCCAGAACGGGCCCCGCGACGGCGAGATCGACGACCAGACGACGAGTTTCACCTGCCAGCGCCGTTCAGGCGGCGGCGGCGCTGAGTGCGCCGAGTGCCTTGCCGGCCTCGCGGGCTTCGTCGAGTGCGACGGCATGGATGTCGGCCGCCTGGTCGGTGAATGCGTCCAGTGCCGGGTTGACGCCTACCAGGGTGAACTCGCGCTCGACCACGGTGAGGTCGGCACCCCACACGTCACGCAGGATGCGCACCAGGTATGCGGTTGAGTGGTCCCACCCGGCCCGGGGCGTTTCGGGCCCGTAGGCTCCGCCGCGCACGGTCGCGAGCACCACCGGCTTCCCAGCCAGCACCGGGTGGCTCTGGTCGGCCGCCCGCGGGTCCGTGATGATCAAGTCGATCCAGGTCTTGATGTGCTGCGACACCCCGAAGTTGTAGAGCGGCACGGCGAGCAGGATCGCGTCTGCGGCAAGGAGCTCGTCCACGAGCTCGGCGGCGAGACGGACCGCGGCCTGCTGCTGCGGGCTGCGTTGGTCCTCGGGCGTCCAACTGGCGGTGACGGCGCCGGCCCAGGCGTCGCTCGGCAACGGCTCGGCGCCGATGTGGCGCCGCTCGATCGCGTCACCGGGGTGCGCTTCCAGCCACTCGCGCTCGACGATATCGGCGATCTCGCGGCTGGCCGATCCCTCGACCCGAATGCTGGCGTCCAGACGGAAAAGCGTCATGACATACCTTTCGATTTGGTAGGGACTTCACGTATGAAGTCCCTAGCGTATCACTTCACGCATGAAGTGATGGAAATGTAGTGTGGCTCACGCTTCACCTGTGAAGTGACGCGTACCGTGTGACCTGTGACGACGAGCGGGCAGGGGCGGTCGCAGCCCGACACGCGGTGGTTGTCGAGCGACGAGCAGGAGGCTTGGCGCGCCGTCGCCTTGATCTTCCTGCAGCTGCCCGGACCACTTGACGCACAACTGCAGCGCGACTCCGGCATCACGCTGTTCGAGTACCTGGTGCTCAGCTACCTGTCGATGGCGCCGCAGCGCACCATGCGCATGAGCGAGCTGGCCGAAGCCGCTAACGGTTCACTGTCGCGGCTATCGAACGTGGCGAAGCGCCTCGAGCAGCGGGGTTGGCTCCGTCGAGCATCCGACCCCCGCGACGGCCGCTACACCGTCGCGCACCTGACCGACATCGGCTGGCAAGTTGTCCGCGACGCCGCTCCCGGCCATGTCGACGCCGTCCGACAACTCGTGATTGATCCGCTCACCGACACGCAACTGCGCACACTCACCAGGGTCGGCCCCCGGCTGCGCAAGAGCATCGACCAGGCCGACCTCAGCGGTGGCGACGACTGTTCCTGATTGCGTCAGGCCCTCGGCCAACACGATCACCCGCAGTCGATGCCGCCCACCTCGCTGAGCGAGGCAAGCAATAGCGGCGCGTATTCGACGGCACCGATGGCCCGGGGCCCCTAGGCCGTGGGCCAAATCGCTTCTGCCGATGGGCAAAGTTCGGAAAAGATGGTCACGACAGCTGACCGGGAAAGAAACCGTATTGAGCCAGCGGAGCGATCAGTTCGCGTTCTTCGTAGGCGAAATGCGAGAGCATCGTGTCGGTCAGCAGGTCGACGGCTTCAGTGATCGGGTCCAACTCGGTGGGGTTTCGTGCGAGGTGGACCAGTGCGGCGTCGACGCCCTCCAGCACTTCGCCGATCACATGATGCTCCGCTTCCAGCCGATCGAGCACACCCTGCAAGGAGCGCTGGCGACGGCCTAGATACGGAAAGACTGAGCCGCTCTCACTTAGGTGATGCTCCACGAAGGCCACGCACTGTCGTTGACACAGCCCACCGAATGCCCAGTTATTGGCGCGTAAGGCGAACTCGTTGAGCTCGCCGCGCGCCTGCCCCGCGGTGATGACGCCCTGGGCCACGCGCTCGAGCAGTCCGTGGAGCTCCCGGAGTTCACCGCGGTAGTGATCGTGTACCTCGACCAGATGGCGGCCCACGAGGATCCCGTGCGCTGTGAAGGTGACCTCTGCAGCCGGTTCGGGCGTCGTGGGGCGGCCGGCCTCGTCGAGCACGGTGCGCTTGCTGAATCGGGTCGAGGGCGGCGCGCTCGGGACGATCCCGGTTCGCCGAGTCACCCAGTGACCGTTGGTGTCCTTGGTGTCCATGCTCATCGCAGCCTCCGCGGCTCTTCTCTCGTCGGTTTTTACGACGAGGACGTGGTTTCGTATCGGATCAGTAGCGCCAGCGTGCTACCTGCAGCTGCGTCCACGGGCGGTGTGTTCCCGTACTGCGGGGATCGTCCGGGTGACGGGTGCGCTCGCGGACAGGTGTCCGTCCCGTCTGCCCGTGCAGCGCCCAGTCGCTCGGCTCGACTAGTCGTGTCATGAACAAGACGAGCAGAAGAGGTTCAAGAGTCTCTGGCGCGCGGGCGTTCCTCGACCTCCTGCGGTTGTTGCCGCAGAGAGGAGGAAACGACTCGGGCTTTTCCAAGCGCAAGCAGACGATCCTGCACTTTGGCGGCGATCGTGACGAGCGATTCCAACTCGGCCGAGGTGACGTGGTCGATGAAGACATCGCGGACGTCGCCCACGTGCTGCGGGGCTGCGGCCTCGATCAGGCCGCTGCCGCGTCCGGTGATGGCCACGACTGCGCCGCGCTGGTCGGTGCGGCACCTCTCCCGTGATACGAGACCGCGTTTCTGCATCCGGCCCAGGTGCTGGGACAACCGACTTTTCTCCCAGTGCAGCAGTTCGCCGAGTTCAAACGACCTCAGCCGGCCCTCGGGCGCCTCGGAGAGATGAGCGAGGACTTGGTAGTCCCCGGCGGAGATCCCACACCGGTTGCGGAGCTGCCGATCGACGAACTCAGACAGGCCGTCCTGCATCTCCATCAAGCTGCGCCAGGCGCGCTGCTCTCTCGAATCCAACCATCGCACCGCCATGCCCTCACGATACATCTGGTTGACACGTTAACCAATCGCTCGTATGATTTGGTTAACGCGTTAACTAGATTACAAGGGGACGGACATGACGACACCAACTCAGCCCGCGATTATCGGCAGCGGGAACATCGGCTCTGCACTGGCAACGCTGTTCGCCCGGGCCGGGCTCGAGGTCAGCATCGCCAACACCCGAGGGCCGGAGTCCCTCTCCGAACTCGCATCCTCCATCGGGCCGGGCGTTCATGCGGTAACAGTGCAGCTCGCGTTGGCCAGTGACGTCATCTTCATGGCCATCCCGTTCGGGGCGGTCGAGCAATTCGGCAAGTCCCTGCCGGACTGGAACGGCAAGACCGTCATCGACACGACCAATGCGCACTACACCACCAACAGGGACACCATCCTGAACGGCCGGACCTCCACCCAGCACGTCGCCGAGCACCTGCCCGGCGCGAAGATCGTCAAAGCCTTCAACCAGCTGCCGGCGAACACCTTGCAGGCCGCGCTGGCCCCCGACGATGGCCGGCGGGTCATTTTCATCTCGACCGATTTCCCCGACGTCGGTGACGAGGTCGCCAAGCTCATAGGCAGTCTCGGGCTGGCCGTCGTGCAGCTGGGCCGGACCGACGAGGGCGGCCGGCTGATCGAGGTCCCCAACGCCCTCGTACTGCGCAACCTCATCGAACGACCACTCATCTAATCCACGACTCGCGCCCACCCCACCCGGGCAGACCAGGCGGACGGCGCTGTTGCGTTGGCTGTTCGGCTCGCAGGCTGAGGCGCGGGGTGGCCGCTCGGGGTGCTGTCAGATGCAGTGGGCGAGTTCGTTGAACCCGACGCGACCCGATCGACAACCGAGCTACTCGGTCACGGCCACACTGTTCTCGCGCTGGCCCGCTCGCAGGGCTCCGAGACGACCTTGAACAACGTCGGAGCAGAGGTGCTGCGAGACGGGCTCGCCGACCTCGATGTCCTACGGGCCGGCGCCGCGTAGGCCGACGGCGTTATTTGGCCCGGCGTTCGGCCGCGACTACAGCAGCACCGATTCCCTCGCGGCGTCCATCGCCCAGGAGAGCGCCGCGATGGCTGCCCTTGGTGAGCAGCTGCTCGGCAGCGACCGCCCGATCGTCGCAGTCTCGGGCACACCCTGGGTGCCCGGACGTAGCTCCACCGAGGCTGACCAGGTCTCGGTCATGCCGGCCAGCATTTTGAGCTCGACGGACTGGACCGTGACGGTCGCCTCCACCAGGCTGCCCCGGCCGCGAGGCGTGAGCAGAGTGGGAAGAACCTTCCCGACCGGTGCCTGCTCATTATCGGTTTCGGCCCCACTTGCCGGGTGGATGCATACGGTCCGATCTGCGCGCCTCGACCTCGCTTGCAGTTTGCTCGATATCGACGGCGCAGTGCGTGCGCCTACTGCAAGGAAACTGCGGTCATGGTGCGGAAGTGGAGTGTTCGCGGATGCGCTGGATGACTGTGTCCAGGCTTGCCTCGAGGGCTTCGGTGGTGTGTTGGGCCTGGGCGAGAATTAGTCCCCCCTGCATTGCAGCGAGCAAGGCGAGAGCGAACTGCCGGGTGTCGGTGTTTGTCCGCAGGATGCCGTTGTCGACCATCGCCGTCAGGCCGTCGTCGATGGACTGGGCCCAAAGGGTGAAGCTTGCAGCGAGCTGTTCACGTGCCCAGGGGCGGGTGTTGGCCAATTCGCTGGACAGGCTTCCGAGTGGACACCCACCGTGGTCGTGTTGCCGGCCTGCTGCAGCGACAATGCTGTCTCGCCAGGCGCCAAGGTCCCCGAGGGTGGCCATCGGCGTCTGGGCGTTCAGGATTGCTTCGGTCTGAAACGTGAGCACGGCGCGGGTGAGGTCGTCCTTGTTC
>JBDTDN010000213.1:0-4583 GCA_039923055.1 Jatrophihabitantaceae bacterium | reverse complement strand
GCAGGTCGAACGCCGCCACCGGACGGTGGGAATCGACGGTGAACTGGGGGATCCCATGTTCGCGCATCAGCGTCTCGAGATCGGGCCAGACCGAGTAGGTGCGTTCGGCCAGGGCGTCCGCGCGCTCGTTGATGACCTCGTACAGGATCTGCACGCCTTGGTTGGGCAGGCCGACCTCGTACGCGTCGGGGTACATGAGCGCCCAGCGCACCGTGACGTCGTCCCAGTCCTTGGTTTGCGCGTTCAACTCACCGCCGACGTACTGGATCGGCTTGCTGACGCGAGGCAGCAGCGGCTCCAACTGCGCAAACAACGATTCCGGGGCGGTACTCATCGCTCCTATGCTACGGCCCCACTTTGACCCCGCCGTCGGCGTGATCCGAGCCTCGGGACGCCGATGGCCGGGGGTCCCCGCTTGCGGGGGAGGTCAAAGTCGGCAGTGTGGTCTGGGAGGATCGCGAACGTGCGCACCGTCCCCCCGCAAGTGCTGCTGCTCGGCAGCATCGCGTCGGTGCAGTTCGGCTCGGCGTTCGCCGCGACGCTGTTCGATCAGGCCGGGCCAGGCGGGGTGGTGTTCCTGCGCCTGGTGCTGTCGGCAGCGATCCTGCTTGCCTACAGTCGGCCGCGACTGCGCGGTCGTACCCGCCGCGATCTGGTGGCCGCGGTCGCGTTCGGGCTGGTACTGGGGGGGATGAACTGGAGCTTCTACGAGTCCCTGGATCGGCTACCGCTGGGCGTCGCCGTCACGATTGAGTTCGTCGGGCCGCTGGCCGTTGCGGTGGGTGGATCGCGGCGCTGGATCGACGGGCTGTGGGTACTGCTCGCCGGTGGCGGCGTGCTGCTGTTGGCGCTGCGCGGTGGCCACCACGGCATCACCATTGCCGGAGTGCTCCTCGCCCTGCTCGCCGGCGCGTGCTGGGCCGGCTACATCCTGCTGGCCAAGCGGGTAGGTTCGACGTTCGCCCAGTTGGACGGACTGGCGATCGCGCTCGCGGTGGGCGCGCTGCTGGTGCTCCCGGCGGGCATCGTCCAAGGCGGTGCAGCGTTGGGGCATCCGGGCGTGCTTGCCGGCGGACTGGCGGTCGCGTTGCTGTCCTCGCTGATCCCGTACTCGCTGGAGATCGTCGCGTTGCGTCGCCTTCGGGCCGCGGCTTTCGGGCTGCTGATGAGCGTTGAGCCGGCCGTCGCGGCGCTGGCCGGGGTGATCGTGCTCGGGGAGGCGGTCAGCGGCGTACTGCTGGTCGCACTGGTCATGGTGATCGCCGCCAGCGTCGGCAGCACGCTCACCCGTCCGGCTCATGACTCTGGCCCTGCCGTGGTCGCTGAGGCGCCCCAATAGCGGTCACGGCAAGCTCAAAGTGCGGACAGCGAGCGGCGGTTGACGGCTTGCAGCAGCCCGACGGCCAGGCCCTGCGCAAACATAGATGACCCGCCGTAGGAGACGAACGGTAGCGGCAGCCCGGTCACCGGTGTCAGGCCGAGGTTCATCCCGATGTTCTGGAACGCCTGGAATCCGATCCAGCAGATGATGCCCACCGCCACCAACTGACCCGCCCGGTCGGCGTTGCGCGCAATCTGCAGCCCGCGCCAACACAACACTGCGAACAGGGCGATGATCACCACGCCGCCCACCAAACCGAACTCCTCGCCGGCAACGGAAAACACGAAGTCGGTCTGCTGCTCAGGCACGAATCCGCCGTTGGTCTGCGGCCCGTTGAACAGGCCGGTTCCGAACAGACCGCCGTTCGCAATCGCGATGTGCGCCTGGGTCACGTTGTATGCGGTGCCCTGGAGATTGTCCTGCGGGTGGGTGAACGAGGTGAAACGCGCTAGTTGGTAGTCCGCGAGCATGCCACTCTTCACGGCCACGATTGCGATCACGACAGCGGCCAACAGCAGCCCGATCGTCCAGCGAGCGCGCACGCCGGCCCCGATCAGCACACCGAACGATGCAGCGCCGAGGACCATCGCCGAACCGAGGTCTGGCTGCAGCATGATCAGTGCAAGCGGCACGGCGATCAGCCCGAGCGCGAACAGCACATCGACCGTCGTCGGCGGCAAGCCGTCGTCGCGATGCGCCGCGCGTTGCGTGAACAGCACGGCCATCCCGACGATCAGGCCCAGCTTCATGAACTCTGCTGGCTGAAGTTGGAAGCCGCCACCCACCCGGATCCAGGCGTGGGCGCCGTTCACCGTCGTGCCAATCGCAAATACGAGCAGCAACCCGAGCAGGCTGGCGAGATAGACGATCGGCCCGATCAGCCGCAACAACCGGGCATCCACGCGGGCCGCGAGCAACATCAGGACCGAGGCGATGACCAGGTTCAGCAGGTGCCGGTACAGGAAAGCGTTGGGATTGGCGTCGGCCGCGCGCTGCACGTCCCGGGTGGCCGCCCAGACCAGCAGCGCACCGATCAAGGACAGCGCCAGCGCCGTCGCCAGCAGCGGCCAGTCGTAGCCGCGCCGACGCCGGTTCAGCGAGTGAAGTGACGGCGTCAGTTCGTACGGCGCCTGCGGGTCGATCGCCAATCCGTTCACAGCGTTCATCGCGTGCTCGTCCGGACTTGCGGCGCGATCGCCGGGAGCTTTGTCTCGGCCTTGATGCCGGGCAGGAGCGGGGGCTTGCCGTCGGCGCCCATCAGCCCGTCGTAGATGCGCTTGAGCATCGGCCCGGCCGCGGTGGCACCGGTACCCGCCTGCTCGATCATGCCGACGATGACGAAATTGGCGGTGACGTTTCCGGCGGTGTCGGTATGCGTCGGACCCCAGGACGCAAGCCATGAGGTGTCCTGCTTGCCCTCGACCTCTGCGGTGCCGGTCTTGCCACCGAGTTCGTTCTGGTACGACGAGCCGATATATGCGAACGCGCCGGAGACGGCCCAGCCGCGGCTGAAGTCCAGCGAGTCCGCGAAGAACTTGTAGAAGGCTTTACTGACGTTCAACGTGCGCTTGACTGTCGGGGTGATCGTCTTCACGACCTTGCCCTGGCCGTTGACAATCGCCCAGCCCAGGGTCGGCTCGAAGATCTTGCCGCCGTTGAGCATCGCGGAGTAGGCGATCGCAAGTTGCAGCGGCGACATCGTGGTCTCCCCCTGCCCGATCGCCATGTCCGCGTTGTCCCCCGCGCGGTACCGCCAGCCGTCGGTGCAGTTCTGCGACGCGAGCAGGCTCAAGTACTCACGCTGGGCGAGGTCGGCGACGGAGTTGTAGTACCCCGGCTTCGCCTGGGCGCAGTAGAGCGACTTGTCCGCGTTCCAGCGCGCCAGCCGTGTCTCTCGGTCGGCGTAGGAGCCGCTGGCCTGTTCGCTGGTCGGCAGGTCGATACCGGGCACCTCGCCGACTCCGTACGCAGCGGCCGTCTGCTGCAGGTACTCGTGCGCCTTCTTGCCCGCGTCGACCAACGCCTGGTCTGCGTAGTACTCGGCGGCCGCCGGTGCGTAAAAGAACGTGTCGCAGGAGTAGCCGAGTGCGTTCTGCAGGTTGATGTCACCCAGGATCTCGGAGTCGTAGTTCGTCTTCACCCGGCCGTCGATAGTGAGCGATCCGGGGCAGGGGTAGGTGTCGGTCATGTTGATCTCGTTGTGCGCCACCAGCGACGTCGAGGTGATGAGCTTGAACGTCGAACCCGGCGCGTACTGACCGGCCACCGCCCTACCTACCAACGGATCGTTCGAGTGGGGTCCGGTCAGGGCCGCGTAATCCGCATCCGAGATGCCGCCGACGAACTCCTGCGGGTTGAAACTCGGATAGCTAGCGATCGCGATGACTCGTCCACTGTTCGGGTCCATCACCACGACCGCGCCCGAGGTCGCGGACTTGCCTGCCTTGCGCGAGGCGGCGATCTGCTGGGCAAGAGACTGCTCGGCGAGCTTCTGCACGTTCAGGTCGATGCTGGTGACCAGGGTGTCGCCCTGCACCGGCGGAGTGCTCGTGCCGTTCGCGACACCGACACCCTGCGGATCGAGCAGAACGTCTTGCGTCCCGTCCACCCCTCGCAGGTACGCGTCGTACTGCGCCTCCAGTCCGGTCTGTCCGATCTGATCGGCGTCGTTCAGCGCCGAGTCCGCGTTCTTGTCCGCGGCCGTGATCTGTGCCGTGTAGCCCAACACGTGTGCGGCCAGGCTGGCGTTCGGGTAGTTCGACATGGTCTCGGTCTGCAGTGCGACCCCAGCGAAGTCCTCGCGATGCTCGGCGATCGCCAATACCGCCGATGTCGGCGCATTCACCGCGACCGGAACGGGCTGGTAGGGCTGGCCTGTCCAGCACGGCGCCGGGACGGTCGGCGAACACGGCGTGATCTGTTTGGCGAGTGCCGCGGCCGGCGTCCCGAGCAGCGCGCCGAGCCGAGCCAGCACCGCATGGCCGTGATCGGGCGAGGACTGCAGCGTCTGGTAATCGACGGTCACCAGTTGCACCGAGGTGTTGTTCACGAGCGGGCGACCAGCGGCGTCGACGATCTGCCCGCGTGGTGCCGGGACGACGATCGTCCCGTCGTGCAGCAGATGCGCGGTCTGGGTGGGCTTATGCGGGTCCAGCAGTTGGACGTAATACAGGCGCCCGGTCAGGGTGGCCAGCATCGAGGC
>JBDTDN010000212.1:0-7144 GCA_039923055.1 Jatrophihabitantaceae bacterium | reverse complement strand
CCGCCTGCCGGGGGCCGATTCCAACGGCCCGTCCGATCTCACCGTATGCTGCGACGCCGCCAGCGGGAATCGTCACCACCACGACGCGAACATCGGCCAACACATCCATGCTCATCCCCCCGAAGATTCGGGATAGGTGATCCTCCCGTTTCGCACCGACGCGAACGAATTCATTTCCGCGCGGCGGGTCGACGAGACCGACATGATGTCGAACACCTCCACCCTCGCGATGATGAGTGCATCGGTGATCAACCGTCGGTGGCACCTCCACGGCACCGCCTCACTGCACATGATCGCCGGTACCGACTCGTTCGCGACCTCCAGCAGTTCAGCGAGCCCGGAACCGAACTCCGCGGTCGCCATGTAATCAGCGTAGTCACGGAAGGCCTTGACCCTCCAGGCTCCATTCGGACTCCTCACACCAGCCGGCGTGTGCCTGCGGCCACCCAGATCCCGGAGCCACCGGTACCCAATAGCCGCCGGCAAAGCAGCCTTGACCGCGTCTTGGTTCCACTGCGGGTACTTCCGCGACGAGGGAAACGAGCGCACGTCGACCAGAGCGGTCACCTCGTTCACGCGCAGCATCGCAAGCACTTCATCGAAACCGCACGTGGAATGACCGATGGTGAATACGCGCGGCGCGGCGCGCTCGGTTTCCCGTTGCTTCGTCATCGAACCCAGATCATCTGATCGTCGTCAAAATGTTTGGCTTGTGCAGCGCCAGTTGTGGTCGCTCATCGGCAGATGAGCACGACTGTGATGGCTGCGACTCGGGCATGATCGCCGACCGCGCACCTTTTCGTCATCGGTCCTCTCCCTCTGTCAAACACGCGGGCCATGCAAGTCGAACCCACACCCAGCCTTGCAGAGGGTGGGCAGGTCACGCGGTTCCGCTCAGATGTATGGAAAGCGGCCCGACAGCGCAGACAGTCGGTGGCTTCATTGCGCGATCCGCCCGTAAGCTGGCGGGCCACCCAATTCGCCCTCGGCCGTGGCTCACGGAATTCGGTAGGTCCATTGCGGGGTGCAGAATTTTGACCGGACCAGCTCGCGTGCCTGCGCGAGCTCGTCCGCCGTGTAACTGCTCTCGCTCGTTCGATAGCGGGATCGGAAGGACTTCAGGAACGAGTCGATGAGCTGTTCTCGGCTCATCCCGGTCTGCGAACGCATGGGGTCCACCCGCTTGGCCGCGCTCACCGTCCCCTTGTCCGACAGCTTCTCCCTGCCGATTCGTAGTACCCGTGTCATCTTCCCCGCGTCGATGTCATAGGCCATGGTGACGTGATGCAACACGGTGCCGTCGACGAAACGGCGCTGGGCCGCGCCGGCCAGCTTGCCGCTATCCGAGGCGATGTCATTGAGCGGGACGTACCGGGCGCGCACCCCGACCTCACTGAGCGCGCCGAGCACCCAGTCGTCGAGGAAGGCGTAGGACTGGACAAAACTGAGCCCCTCGACGAGCGAGCCTGGCACGACCAGCGAGTACGTGATGCAGTTGCCCGGCTCCATGAACATCGCCCCGCCACCGGAGATCCGCCGTGCAACCCGGATACCTTCCCGCTCGGCGGCCTGTGCATCGACCTCGTTGCGCACCGACTGGAAGGACCCGATGACGACCAGCGAGTTGTCCCAGTCCCAGAATCGCAGGACGGGCCGGCGACGGCCGGCGGCCACCTCATGCGGGATCACCTCGTCCAGCGCCATGTGCATCACGGGGTCCAGCACGACTGGGCCGATCACGTCGAACGTGTGGTCTTGCCAGGACGTGGCCCTACCCAGGGCGCGGCGCACCGCGATCCCGATTGCCTGCGGGCTGAAACCGACGAGAGTAGCGCCGCCGACGGCATCGGATACGGCCCGGGCAAGCTCGTCGGCATCTGCGGCGACAGGCATGCCGACCAGCGCGACGTTCATCGCCTCCAGCGCCGAATCCGGTTCCAGAAAGAAGTCACCGGAGATGCTCACACGGGTGAGCAGGCTGTCCTCGATTGCCACATCAACGACGACGAGCTTGCCGCCGGGCACCTTGTACTCGCCATGCAACACCCCTGCACTCTAGGCCGCGGTGCACGAGTAGTGGATCAAGGAGGCCGAATTCATCGAGCACTCCGACTCGAACAGTCTCGCTCAGTGGGTGGCGGCTTGCAGCACAACACCGACCGGCATGCTGATCAGGAGCAGAACGACTATGGCTCGAATCGTCACGAGCGTCCGCCCGGGCTGCGCGTTTCGGATTGCATACAGCACGAGCCCGAGCGCGGCGACGAGCAGAGCGCAGCCGACGTAGAGGGCCAGGGTCACGTCGAGCAACGTCCCAGCGACGACCGCCGCATTGCCGAGATTCCACCCGACTAGTTCGGAGCGCAGAACCCACCGGGGTAGGTCCTCGCCGACCAGCCCTGCCTGCCCGAGGCCCAGGGCCACCTGTGCGACGCCGGCGACCAGAACAATGTAGGCGACGGCCCAACTGCTGTGGTAGGTGGCCGCCGGGGCCATCGCGGCCGAGACAAGGCCCCCGCCGATCACACAGGCACCGCCCAGGAGTACGAACCAGCGATGGGCGGGACGGACCCACCCCGGAAAGCGCATCACGGACGCGACCACAAATACGAGTCTATTCGGGCGTGTGCTTCGCCGGTTGCCGGCCGGGGACGCCGCTCAGGTCGGTGACGTTGAAGAGTTCGGCTCCTGGTCGCCGCGCGGCAACCGCGCCCGCACTGTCGGTGACTTTCGTGGCCTCGTCCAGGAGCCCGGCTCGGCGGTCCGGATGAAGACA
This sequence comes from Jatrophihabitantaceae bacterium, assembly GCA_039923055.1. Lineage (GTDB taxonomy): Bacteria > Actinomycetota > Actinomycetes > Mycobacteriales > Jatrophihabitantaceae > DASXYU01. Next base: position 4,368 of record JBDTDN010000212.1, on the reverse strand, counting down.
GTGGCGAGCGAGAGGACGGCAAAAGCCACGATCACCACGGTCACCAGCAGCCAGCCGATGCGCGCGTAACCAGCTTCGGGCACAGCGATCATGACCGTCCCGAGGTTCAGCATGACTACCCGCGCGATCCACCAGGTACGCAACATCGCGGCCCGCCGGCGACCCAACGCCGGCCCGGTGCTGAGCACGATCGGTATCAGGTAGCTCAGTGCGCCAAGCAGTACCTGGATGACGAACCCGGTGAGCAGCCACGGCACGAATCCCATGACGTCGCCGGACAGCGCGGTCGGATCCGACGCGCCCGCCACCGCGACGGCGTCGACAACGAGGCCGACGAGCAGCCACACTGTGCTGGCCGCCAGCATCACCGTCGAGGGCGTGTAGGGCGGGCGCTGGAGTCCAGTACGGACGAACGGGACCGCGAACACGACGATGCCGACGAGGTAGCCGGCCAGCCCCAACTCGGCGACCGCGCGATTCCAGGCCAGCAGCCCCACGACAATCAGCGTCAGCCCGGACGCGCAGCCGATCAAAGCCCAGCGCGCAGCCTGCTCGGTGCCCGGCACCATCCGGGTGCGCAGCGCGGTTGGCCACAGGCTGAACTCGGTACCGAGGACGGTCAATGTCACCCAGCCGAGCAGCCCCACGTGGACGTGGGTGACGTACACGCGGCCATACCAGGCCAGCGACAGGTCGCCGACAACCATGGTGACGCCGAGCCCGATGCCGAACAGGACGGCGACGCTCGCCGCCCAGTAGAAGCGCATCGACCCTGCGAACCGACGAGCTCGACCGACGTGAACCGCCCGCGCCAACGTGCCCAGGTGCACGATGATGACCGCTGTGACCAGCGCGGCCCCGGCGATCGTCAACGACCACCAGTCCTCACTCACTCCGATCAACACCGCCACGACACCGACGTTGAGCACGACCACACGCACCAGGGTGAACGCCGCGGGCAGCGGTTGCTGTTGCAGCAACGCGCCGACGAAGTGGCTGGTCCAGGTCACTATGGCGTTCGTCGCCGCACCCAGCATCAACAGGTGCACGATCAACCACGTGGGCGACGCGCCCGAGGCTCCGGTGACGAGTTCGACCGCGGCAGCGACCAGGTAGCCGAGTACGACGGCATTGGCGCCGGTGTGCCCCACTTGTCGTCTAGACCGGCCCACTCCGACAGCGTAGGAGCGAGGGTCGGTAACCCGCCGGCCAGGTTCGCGGGGAAGGGGATTGGTGATGCGAGCGCGGCAGGTGCGAGCCGGTCCTACAGTCGACGGTATGGCTGACGCGCTGGATGATCACACCCGCATCTCGACCGGGCTCGACACGTGGGTACGAACGGTGGGCGCTGACCAGTGGGCGACTCGCTGCCCATCATGGCCGGACTGGGACGTGCGCACGCCGGTGGCACATGTGATCGGCAGCCACCATCACATGCTGTCCACGCTGGGCCGGCAGCACGCCGATCCGGCACCGGACGCGGACCTGTCGGCCGCTTGGGCGCAGGCCGGTGCAGCGGTGCTGGCCGCATTAGACGACCCGGCGACCGCAGGCTGGGCCGATTCGCTGACAAGATCGAACCACCGACCGGTGACGCCCGTGGTAGCTCGGCACCGCCGGTGACGACGCTGGTCGAGTTCGGCGACCTCGCGCGAGCCGAACACGGTCTGGTCGTGGTCGCCACGCTACGTGCGGACCACACGATCCAGGCATCCCTGATCAACGCCGGCGTACTGAACCACCCGATCACCGGCGAGCCGGTAGCCGGGTTTGCCACCTACGGACGGGTGAAGCTCGCGAACCTGCGCGCCAGACCTCAGCTGACGATCACGGCGCGGTCGGGCTGGCAGTGGGCGACGGTCGAAGGCGAGGCCCAGCTGTGCGGTCCCGACGACGATTACGAGGGCCTGGGCGCTGAACGGATCCTCCGGCTGCTGCGTGAGGTGTTCGTCGCTGCTGGCGGCGAGCACGACGACTGGGGCGAATACGACCGCGTCATGGCCGCCCAACGCCGCTGCGTCATCCTCACCTCGCCCACCCGTTGCTACAGCAACGCCACCGCCGGTTAGCCGTTCTCGGCGGCGCCCGCGCGGCCAGCGAACGGACGGTACGCTCGTAACGGCCAGATCTGGTTGGGTCGAGGGCCGTCGCAGTGGCTGGGATACCCGAATCCGGCGAGCAGCGAGATGCCCCAGAACACGCGGAGATGAGTCCACCACTATGGGTGATCCAGACACCGACCGTCGTAGAAATGGGTCGGTCGCCCGGTCGGTGCCGGATGACATCTTCCGGCAGTGGGATACGGCTTACGCCGGTGTGCCGCCTTGGGAGATCGGCCGACCGCAGGCCGTCTTCGTCGCCTTGGCCGAAGCTGGACGACTGGACGGACGGTTGCTAGACGTCGGCTGCGGCACGGGCGAGACAACTCTGCTCGCGGCCGCGCACGGCGCTAACGCGTTCGGCATCGACCTCTCGCACCGGGCCGTAGTTCTGGCGCGAGCCAAGGCGGCGCAGCGCGGCGTGCCCGCACGATTCGACGTCGCCGACGTCTTGCACCTGGACTGGACTGGCGAACTATTCGACACTGTCATCGACAGCGGCACGTTCCACCTGTTCGATGCTGTGCAACGTGCTGCCTACATCGCGAGCGTGGGCGCGGCGATCCGGCCCGGAGGCACGTACTACCTACTCTGCGCCCGAGACGACCGCCCTGCCAGCTGGGGTCCGCCCGGCTTGGGCAGCGACGAGTTAGCCCGATCCTTCCCCGATGGGTGGGTCATCACCGGTGTCGAACCGGCGACATTCGAGGTCACCGACGACGCCCCGGTCGACCACGTCGACGCCTGGCTGGCAACCATCGCCCGGCATTGAGCAGCTCACAAGGTTGACCGATACCTAACCGTCGGAGACCGACCGGTCGCTGCGCCACCCGTGTGCGGTGATCGCGGCCGATCACACGTTGGCCCGTCGCTGCGAGACCACTCGCAATGCGGCTCAGGCGGTTCTGACTGCGAAGCAGCCATTCGGCTAGCCTGGCGGGATGGGCAACGATGAAGATGCGGTTCCGCAATCGCCCGCGACCTGGGAGAACGTCGTAGACGGCGAGTTCAAAAAAGTTGTCGGCCGTGTTATCGGCGATGCTGACTTGGCCAAGACCGGCGAAGACGAGGTCGAGGTCGCCCACGAGGTTCGCGAAGAGTACGAGCAAGAGCACCACCACCCACACCCGTAACGCTTTCGGGACAGCGTGAGCAGCGCTCTCCCAGCCACATAAGGCGTGCGGTCACGTCCCGGTCATGGCGACCTTCAGGACAACGGTGATCACCGTGCAATTGCCCCAGGCCGAAGCTTGGGCGTCGGCATGACCGGTGACACGCCTCGGACAACTGATCACGACAGCCCGCTGAGATCCGGCGTCGTGTTGCCACTGCCGTAAATGCGGTTGCACAGTGTGCCGAGCGCGGCTGCCACAATCGCGTTGTTCGCCTCGCCGATGTCGCTCGTGCCGCCGTGCGCCGACTCGATAGGCCCGACACCCTTGATCGTGTCGCCGGATCCCAGCGTGACCGAGCAGTACGTGTCGCCCTTCAAAGCCGTGACCTGGTCGTCGCCGGTTTCGCGAAAGCCCTTGTCGCCGATCCCGGTCAGCATGACCGGACCTGTCGCGGAGGCAAGCTCCTGCGCGTAACCATCAGTGGCCAGCGAGCCGGACTCGACCAGGATGTCAACCGTCCGACCGTCTTCCTCGTCAGGATTGCTCACCCTGAACACGCACTGCTGGCCGGCGCCGTCCTGCCCCTCCGCGGTGATCGTCGGCGCTTGCGGCGTGCCGTCGACCAGCGGTTGGATCTCGCCGATGGTGATCTGGCTGCACGTCACCTTCGACCCACTCTGTGCCGTGCTCGCGCCGCTGGCCGCGCTCGCAGCGCCCGTATCTGTGCCCCTTGGGGCCCTCGCGGCACCCGAGTCGCTGGAGCCCGACCCGCAACCGACCAGGAGGGTCAGGCTGAGCGAGGCCGCGGTCAGAGCAGTCAGTACCGACCGGCGACCGGCGAAGGTTGTCCTTGTGGATCTCATCGATGCTCCCGGACGTCATAGGTGGGGATGACCAGGATCGGGGGTGGCCGTAACGTACAGGTAACGCGCGAAGCTCGCCCCAGCTGACCCGGCGCGCAGCTCGTTCGCGGCATGCAACGAAGGGCGTTTGATAATGATCTGTCACAGCTCCCGCGCCGGTTTCGCCGTCGTAACGAAGCACAGCGTGCATTCGGTAGCCGACACGGTCGCGGCCCTCGTCGAGATGATCGAGGCTCGAGGCTCGAGGTATGCGACTGTTCGTGGTCGCGCTCGACCTGCCGCTCAAGGTAT
>JBDTDN010000211.1:0-3101 GCA_039923055.1 Jatrophihabitantaceae bacterium | reverse complement strand
CTTTACCGCCCCCATCGCATTGCGTTCGATGCACGGCACCTGCACGAGTCCGCCCACCGGGTCGCAGGTCAGCCCCAGGTTGTGCTCCATACCGATCTCGGCAGCGTTCTCCACCTGTCGCGGCGTACCGCCGAGCACTTCGCAGAGCGCGCCCGCGGCCATCGAACAGGCTGAACCGACCTCGCCTTGACAGCCGACCTCAGCACCGGAGATCGATGCGTTCTCCTTGTACAGCAGGCCGATCGCGCCAGCCGTGAGCAGAAACCGCACGACGCCGTCCTCAGTGGCGTCGGGGCAGAATCGTACGTAGTAAAGCAGCACGGCCGGGATGATTCCGGCGGCGCCGTTGGTGGGGGCAGTGACGACCCGGCCACCTGCGGCGTTCTCCTCGTTCACCGCGAGCGCAAACAGGTTCACCCAATCGATGACGCCGAGCGGGTCGGCGGCGCCCGCATCGACGAGGTCACGTTCAGCGGACAGCCGCCGGTACAACTCGGGGGCACGTCGCGGAACGTGCAGCCCGCCGGGCAGGGTGCCCTCGTTGCGGCAACCGCTGGTGACGCACTGCTGCATCACTTGCCAGATGTGCAGCAGGCCGGCACGGATTTGGTCTTCGGGACGCCACGCCGTCTCGTTCACGAGCATGATCTGGCTGACGGGCAGGCCGGTTTCGGCGCAATGGGCGAGCAACTCGGCACCGGTGGTGAACGGGTACTGCAACTCGGTGTCGTCGGCCTTGATTCGATCGGCGCCCGCAGACTGCTCGTCCACCACGAACCCGCCGCCGACTGAGTAGTACGTGCGCTCGCGCAGCAGTTTGCCGTCGACTCCGTAGGCGAAGTAGCGCATCCCGTTGGGGTGATACGGCAGCGATTGGCGGCGGTGCAGGACGAGGTCATCCTCGGCCAGCGCCACCTGCTGCTTGCCGAGCACGCTGACCTGGCCCGCCGTGCGGACGGCAGCAACCCGGTCCGCCACGGTTGTGGTGTCGACCGTCTCGGGTCGCTCGCCGGCTAGGCCGAGAATCACCGCACGATCGCTGCCGTGGCCGTAGCCGGTCGCGCCCAGCGAACCGTACAGTTCGATCCGGACCCGGCTGACCGCGCTGAGCAGCCCGTCCGCGTCCAAACCCGCCGCGAAGGTCCGTGCTGCCCGCATCGGGCCGACGGTGTGGGAGGACGACGGTCCGATGCCGACCGTGAAGAGATCGAAAACGCTGATAGGCACTCCCCCATCATGCGCTTCGTACGTGCACGCATATCAGCCGTTGGCGGCCGCGGTTCCCGAACCTTTGCAACGCCCGGCCCCACCGGGCAGGCGCCCGCTCTCGCCGGGCATTGCAAAGGCGGACCAAGCCACTGCCAGAGCAGTCGATGCCAGAGCGGCCGGTGTGGTGGCAGCCGGAGCCGGCGGGCGCTATCAGCCAGGCTAAGACAGGCTCAAACCACGGCGAGCGTGACCTCGATGTTGCCGCGGGTCGCCTTGGAGTACGGGCAGAACTGGTGCGCCAACTCGACCAGTTCCATCGCCTTCACCTCATCGACGCCGGGGATCTCGACCTCGAGCCTGACGGCGATGCCGAAGCCGCCGTCCTCGGACGGACCGAAGGAGACCTGGGCGGTGACGGTCGAGTCGGACGTGTCGATGTCCTGCGTCTTCGCGCGATTGGCGAGCGCGCCCTGGAAACAGGCGGCATAACCGGCCGCGAACAGCGTCTCCGGATTCACCTTGGGCTCGGTCGTCGTACCGGGCTGAGCGGTGTCCAAGTCGATCACGCCGTCCGCGCTCTTGACGTGTCCGGCCCGGCCACCGTGGGCATCAGCGGAGGTGGTGTACGCGACTTTGGTCAAGGCGATGGGCATGACACTCCTTAAGGGGAAAGGGAACTGACGACTACCTAACGACGGTAAGCGCCGGAAACTTCCCCGGGCACGGCGGGTCGCCCTGCCGCATCGGTAGGGTCATCGCGTGAGCGCTCCGCTGGTACGCAGGTCCCCGACCCACCTCGGACAGGTCGTCGCCGCCGGAGGCCTCACTGCCCGGATGCGACGCGTCACCGTCCAGGCCGACTCGATGCAGAACGTCGAACTACGGCCGGCACAGGACGTCGAACTGCACCTGGTGGACGGCAGCGGGCGCCGGGTGAAGCGGCGCTACACGATTCGGCAGGCGCGGCCAGAGTTGGGCGAACTGGACCTAGACGTGCAACTGCATGGCGACGGGCCTGGCGCGGCTTGGGGTCTGGCCGCCGCGCCCGGGGACGCGATCAGCTTCCAGGGTCCGCGCGGGAAATTGCAGCTGACCGCCGCGCAATGGCACCTGCTCATCGGGGACGAGTCGGCGCTACCAGCTATTGCATCGATCTGCGAGGCACTGCCGGCCGGCGAGCGCGCGATCGCCGCCATCGAGGTCCAGGATGCCGCGGACGAACAGCCGTTTCCCCATACCGCACAGGTGAATTGGGTCCATCGCGGCGACATCGAGCCTGGCACGCCGGAGCATCTGGTGTCTGCCGTCGCCGCGCACGGACTGCCTGACGGGCAAGGTCACGCCTATCTGCTGGGCGAGACGCGAACGATGGTCGCGGTGCGCGCGCTGCTGGAGTCCCGCGGGCTCGCTCACGACTCGATCTTTCTCAAGGGGTACTGGAACATCGGCCGACCCGATCGCATTGCCGGGCAGCGTCCAAGCAGCCGATGATCTCGGGCAGAACAGCGGAAAGCCGCTGCGCTGGCCGAGATCATCATCCTTGGGTGGCCGTATGACGGCATAGATCTACAGGATCGGCTCGGGCCCGTACGCCGCCGCGGACGGATCGGTCGCCAGCACAAGATCGACGCTGGCCACGACGGCAGCGACCTGCGCCCGCGCAGCACCGGTGAATGACAGCGGCTCGGCGAGCAACGCACCCAGGTCAGCTGCCGACAGCCCCAGGCGTGAGTCGGCGCCCAACCGCTCGAACAGCTCGTTGCGGTCCGTGCCCTTCTCCCGCATTTCCAGCGCGACGGCAACCGCGTTCTGCTTGATCACCTCGTGTGCGCTCTCTCGGCCGGCTCCCGCGCGGACCGCCGCCATCAGCACCTTGGTCGTGGCCAGGAACG
>JBDTDN010000210.1:0-5140 GCA_039923055.1 Jatrophihabitantaceae bacterium | reverse complement strand
CGATCGCCCGGTTCCAGCCTGGCTGCAGTTGGTGCCCTCGCGCCTGCGCATCCTGGTGCATGCCCTGCCGGAGCGGGCTCAGATTGAGATCCCGGTCCAGGAGCAACTGATCGTCGAGCTCTACTCGAAGAACTAGTCCTACCGATCCTGTTGCGGATCCGTCGCCTGAGCCTCGGGTCCGCAACACGATCATCAATACCGTCAGCGGGCGTCAAATAGCGGTCGTCCACGACTAATAAGGAGCACTACTGTGCTGATCTCTGAGCGCCCCTCCGTCAGCGAGGAGCCCATCGCTGATAACCGTTCGCGGTTCATCATCGGCCCGCTGGAGCCCGGCTTCGGCTACACCCTCGGCAACTCGCTGCGCCGCACGCTGCTCTCGTCCATCCCGGGCGCGGCGGTCACCAGCATTCGCGTCGACGGGGTGCTGCACGAGTTCACCACCGTCGAGGGCGTCAAGGAAGACGTCACCGACATCATCTTGAACCTCAAGGAACTGGTCGTCAGTTCCGAGAGCGACGAGCCGGTCGTCATGTACCTGCGCAAGCAGGGTCCGGGCGAGGTAACGGCCGCGGACATCGCGCCACCGGCCGGGGTCACCATCCATAACCCCGATCTGAAGATCGCCACGATCAACAAGAAGGGTCGCCTGGAGATCGAGCTCATTGTCGAGCGTGGGCGTGGCTACGTCACTTCCGTTCAGAACAAGCAGGCCGGCCAAGAGATCGGTCGCATTCCGGTCGACTCGATCTATTCCCCGGTGCTGAAGGTGACGTACTCCGTCGAGGCGACCCGCGTCGAGCAGCGCACCGACTTTGACCGCCTCGTCGTCGACGTGGAGACCAAGAACTCGATCACTCCGCGTGACGCGATGGCCAGCGCAGGGCACACGCTCGTCGAGCTGTTCGGGCTGTTCCGTGAGCTGAACGAAGAGGCCGAGGGCATCGATGTCGGGCCGTCGCCGGCCGAGGTGGCCGACATTGCCGCGATCTCCATGCCGATCGAGGATCTGGACCTCACCGTCCGGTCGTACAACTGCCTCAAGCGCGAAGGTATCCACACCGTGGGTGAACTCGTCGGGCGCAGCGAGGCCGATCTGCTCGACATCCGTAACTTCGGGTCGAAGTCGATCGACGAGGTCAAGGTCAAGCTGCACGGTCTGGGACTGGCCTTGAAGGACAGCCCGCCCGGGTTTGAGATGCCGGCATCGGTCGAGTCCTATGGGGACGACGACTTCGACGGTGATACTGACTTCGCCGAGACAGAACAGCTCTAAAGCAACCAACCCCGTCCGGCCCGTCGGTCGGACGATTGACAGGAGCACGACATGCCTACGCCTACTAAGGGTCCCCGCCTCGGCGGCAGCCCCGCGCACGAGCGGCTCATGCTCGCGAACCTTGCGACTGCGCTATTCGAGCACGACCGCATCAACACGACCGAGGCCAAGGCCAAGCGCCTGCGTCCGCTCGCGGAGAAGCTGATTACGTTCGCCAAGCGCGGCGATCTGCACGCCCGCCGTCAGGTCATGACGGTTATCCGTGACAAGGACGTCGTGCACAAGCTGTTCGCCGAGATCGGTCCGAACATGGCCGAGCGCCCGGGCGGCTACACGCGGATTATCAAGATCAACACGCGTAAGGGCGACAACGCGCCGATGGCGATCATCGAGATCGTAGAGCCGCTGACCGGCGCTCAGTCCGTGGTCAAGGAAGCCCAGAAGGCGCGCGGCACGAAGGTTGTTGCCAGCAAGGCGCCGACCGGCCGGACGAAGGAGATCGCCGAAAAGGCGGCCGCCGAGTCGCCGACCGCCGCTGCGGTTGCTGCTGACGAGGCCTCGCTCGAGGGCGGGGCGGACGAGGGCGGCCTGGCTGCGCTCGGACTGTCGTCAGAGGATGCCGAAGACGCTGCCGCCGCAGTGGACGGCGTCACCGAGCCCGAGGCGGGCGCTGAGCTCGGCACGAACCCGGATGCCGACGACGAGTAGTCAGCACGGTATGACGGCAGAGGCGGATCCGCTCGTTCGGATCCGCCTCGACGTTTCTTACGACGGGACGGACTTCGCCGGCTGGGCCGTTCAGCCGGAACTACGCACCGTGCAGGGTGTGCTGCAGCAATCGTTGTCGACCTTGTTGCGGACGCCGATCCTGCTGACGGTGGCGGGCCGGACGGATGCTGGCGTTCATGCCCGCGGACAGGTGGCGCACTTCGACGTCGATGCCGCGTCCTGGGACATGCAGAGCGAGTACGCGGTTCGTCGGCTGGCCGGCTTGTTGCCTGCTGACGTGCGGGTGCGAGACGTGGCTGTGGTGCCGGCCGTGTTCGACGCGCGATTCAGCGCACTGTGGCGACGCTACGAATACCGGATCAACGACAGCCCTGGCGGCGTGGATCCCTTATTGCGCAGTCATGTTCTGCATTGGCGTCGGTCGCTGGACGTCTCCTTGATGGCCGATGCGGCCAGCCGAATGATTGGGCTCCACGACTTCGCCGCGTACTGCAAAAGGCGCGAGAATGCGACCACGATCCGCACCTTGCTGGGGTTCGCCGTCGACCGTTGCGCCGGCGAGCAGATCGTCTGCACCGTGCTTGCTGACGCGTTCTGTCACTCGATGGTCCGCTCACTCGTGGGCGCCTTGCTCGCAGTCGGCGAGGGCCGCCGTGCGATCGATTGGCCGGCGGGCTTGTTGGCGCGAACAGCTCGAGCCGACGATGTCCCCGTCGCGGCTGCTCACGGGCTCACCCTGGTCGAAGTCGGCTATCCGTCCGCGGACCTGTTGGCCGCGCGTGCCGATGCGACGCGGGCGGTCCGTACGCTTCCGATGACAACTACTCACGCTGCAGGAGACATCGATGAGCGGTCCTGAACCGGCGCTGCACTGTCAGGTCCGCCGAGGCCGCCTGGTCGCACTGGCCTGTGCCGGGGTCGTGCTCGCGGGCACGTTCGGGCTGTCGGTCAGCGCCACCGCGGACGTCTTGACGCCGACCGTGACCGCGCCCGCGGCTGGTTCCACGACCGCGGACACCCAGCCGAACATTTCTGGTGCCGGCACGATCGGTAACACGGCCATCGTCACCGACAAGACCCCCAATGGCGGCGTGTTCGTCTGCGCGGCCGTCGTCACCGCTGACAAGACGTGGGAATGTGTTCCGCCCGCGCCGCTGGCCACCGGTCCGCATACGATCAGCGTCGCGCAGTTGGATCAGGCGAGCTCCCTGTCGGCGTCCTCGGCGTCCGTCACGTTCACCATCGGCAGCGCGACCACTTCAGGGTCATCCACCGCCAGTTCGCCCGCGCCGTCGGGCACCGCCAACTCGTCAAGCCCCCGGACGTCCACCCCTGATACGTCCTCGTCCGGGACCGGTCCACGCTCGCCCACGGGCGTTGCTCCCCAACTCGGCGGGCCGACGGACCAGGTGCTGGCTGACGTGGCGCCCAAGGCCAAGAGCAGCGCAGCGAGTCCGCTCGCCATCGCGGCGATCATCGCGTTGGCATTGACGTTCGGGCTGTTCGCGTTCCTCCAACTGCGGCCGCGTCGACGCTGATGAGCCTGCCTGCCGCGCTGCATGATCCGGTTGTCTTTGCGATCCCGGCGTTCGTGGTGTTTGTGCTGCTGGAGCTGGTCTCCTTCCGCGCGCTGAGTGAGGTCGAGGGCGAACGGTACGTCGGCTACGACGCGCGGGACAGCCGAACGAGCATGCTGATGGGCTTCGGGTCGCTGCTGGTCAACGGGGCTGCGCGGATCGTCGCACTACTCGGCTACGCGGCGCTGTACGCACTCACACCGCTGCGGCTGGACACGCATCGCTGGTACACCTGGGTGTTCGTGCTGGTTCTGGTCGACCTGCTCTGGTACCTCTACCACCGGTCCTCGCACCGGGTCCGGATCCTATGGGCCGCGCACCAGGCGCACCACAACAGCACCTATTTCAACTACTCGACCGCCCTGCGGCAGAAATGGAATCCCTGGGGCGAACTGCTGTTCTGGATTCCGTTGCCGCTGCTCGGCGTCCCGCCCTGGCTGATCTTCACGGCCTTCTCGGTGAACCTGATCTTTCAGTTCTTCGTGCATACCGAGCGGGTCGGCCAGTTGTTGCGTCCGGTTGAGTTCGTCTTTAACACCCCGTCCCACCACCGGGTGCACCACGCCAGCGACGCGGACTACCTGGACCGCAACTACGCGGGCATCCTGATCATCTGGGACCGGCTGTTCGGTACCTACGCGCAGGAGACCCACCGCCCGACGTACGGTCTGACGAAGAACATCGCCAGTCACAACCCGTTCGTGCTGCAGTACCACGAGTACGCCGCGATCCTCGGCGACCTGGGGCGCACGAATTCGTGGCGGGCGCGGCTGGGGTATCTGTTCGCCCCTCCCGGCTGGGTTCCGGGTGCGATCGATCAGTAGAAGGCAAGGTTGTCGCGTCCGCACCAGTCCAGCACCGCGGGCCACTCGCCGTAGCCGGACTCTTCGCTGAGGTGTCCGCCGCCCTCGATGACGGTGGTGGCCGTCTTCAATGGCCTGCCGTACTCCAGAGCGATGCCCTCGGGCAGATAAGGATCATCTGATCCGCCAACCAGGACCGTCCCCTCGGCCGAGTGGCGCAGCGTGTCGATGTCCAACGGTGGCGGGAAGAAACTGGCGATCTCGGGAATCGACGTGTGCGGTGCTGGGGGAGCGACGAGGGCGACCCGGGCGGCGCGGGGTGAGTCGTTCGGTGTTGCGACGTGGTGCAGCCAGAGCACGGCACCGAGGGAGTGCGCGACGACGTCGTAATCGGTATCGGGCAGGCCCGCCAGGCAGGCGCGCAGAGCTGCGAGCCACGGCTGAAGCGACGGGTTGTCAAGGTCGGGTAGCTCCGGCACACGCACTTCCCGATCTGCCGCCTGTAGCTGTGCCGTCAGCCAACTCTGCCAATGCTCTGGGCCCGAACCTCTCCACCCGGGGACGATCACGGTGGGCACGGTGCGGGTGGGGCGACGAGGCATACGCCCAGCCTAGAGCGAGCGCATCAGTCCGATGACGATGAGTAGCTGCGCCAGGTGGTAGGTCACGATGATCAGCACCGGCCCGCGCGCGAGTTTGTTCACGAACCGATGCCACGCGATGATCGAATCGGACGCTAGGAACAGCAAGCCACC
>JBDTDN010000209.1:0-2678 GCA_039923055.1 Jatrophihabitantaceae bacterium | reverse complement strand
TGGGTGACGGCGCGTGCTGTGGCACCGTTGGAGCGGTTGTCGAGGTGGTGCCTGCCATTGCTCAAACCAGGTGGCCGGTTGCTTGCCATCAAGGGAGTCTCCGCACAGGATGAACTGACCCGCGATGCGACAGCGATCAATCGGGCTGGTGGACGGCATCCACAGGTGATCGCCTGTGGCTCGGAGTTTGGGCTGGCGGTACCAGTCGTGTCCATCGAGCGAGCGAAGTCGAGCAGTCGGAAGAGGGGTACGTGATGGCCGATCCGACCGAGGTGCACCAGGACCTAAGTTCGTCAGGTGGTGTTTCACGTGAAACATCTGCCGTTACTCAGGCGGGACGGGGGAGCGCTGGTGATCCGGTTTCACGTGAAACATCGGATCAATCGTCCACTGGTGTGACAGGCCGCGCTCACGACGATCAAGGTGGTTACGACGCAGGAACGTCCTATGACACACCCATCGGGCGTGAGGCCGCGCAAGCCGTCCGCGTGATGAATGTGCGCCAGGAGTCATGGCCTCGGCCAGGAGCTACCCGGATCATGACGGTGGCGAATCAGAAGGGTGGTGTCGGCAAGACGACGACCGCGGTCAACATTGCGGCCGCACTCGCTCTGCATGGACTGCAGGTACTGGTGATTGATCTTGATCCGCAGGGAAACGCGAGCACGGCGCTCGGTGTCGATCACTCAGTGGGTACCCCGTCGATCTATGACGTCCTGCTAGGCGGCGAGCAATTGGCCGACGTCATCACGACGGCGGAGTTCGCCGACACCCTGCACTGCATTCCAGCCACGCTGGACCTGGCCGGCGCCGACATCGAACTGACTTCGCAGGTAGCGCGCGAGTATCGCCTGCAGCGTGCGATCAAGCAGTACCTGGCGAAGGTCGGGACTGCCGCGCCGGACTACCTGTTAATCGACTGCCCGCCCTCGCTCGGCCTGCTGACACTGAACGCCCTCGTCGCGGCTCGGGAAGTACTCATCCCGATTCAGTGCGAGTACTACGCCTTGGAAGGATTGGCTCAACTCATCAACACCGTCGAACTGGTCAAGGCGCACCTGAACCCCGATCTCGAGATCACGACCGTCCTGTTGACGATGTACGACAGTCGGACGCGGTTGGCCGATCAGGTAGCCGACGAGGTGCGCACACACTTCGCCGAATTGGTGCTGGGACCAGTGATTCCGCGTAATGTCCGGGTCTCCGAGGCGCCAGGATATGGGCAGACCGTCATCACCTACGATGCAGGTTCGCGCGGTGCTGTCGGGTATCTGCAGGCGGCGCATGAGATCGCACAGCGGGGTGCCGCCAAGTTGACAGCCCCTACTCGGACCGAACAGGACGCCACCACCGTCCAGGACCAAGGGTGATGCATCGATGAGTGCGAAGAACCGCCGTGGCGGGCTCGGCCGGGGACTGGGAGCGCTGATTCCCACGGCGCCAGAAGCGCCCGAGGAACCGGTACAGCCATCGGCGAGGATGGACGGATCCGGCTCGTCAGAACCCACCGCGACCGCAGACTCAACACCGACGTCGGTGAAAGAATCAGGCATCGGGCCCACCGATGGCGCGCTGTTACCCGTTGCTGGCGCTAGCTTTGCCGAACTGCCGGTGACGAGCATTCACGCCAATGCCAAGCAACCGCGTCAGGTCTTCGAGGAGCAGTCGCTGGCCGAGTTGACGCACTCGATCCGTGAGTTCGGTGTCCTGCAACCCGTCGTGGTTCGCCCGGACGCCGATGCGCCAGGAAGCTACGAACTGGTCATGGGGGAGCGCAGATTTCGGGCCGCCTCCGCCGCGGGCTTGGACCACATTCCGGCGATCATCCGCTCGACGGCTGACGATGCCATGCTGCGTGATGCGTTACTGGAGAACATCCATCGCGCGCAGCTCAACCCGTTGGAGGAGGCAGCGGCCTACCAACAATTGCTGGAGGAGTTTGGGGTCACGCACGATGAACTCGCTCAGCGCATTGGGCGGAGTCGACCCCAGGTCAGCAACACGATCCGCCTGCTCAACCTGTCGATCCCCGTACAACGTCGCGTCGCCGCTGGGGTGCTGTCCGCCGGCCATGCACGCGCCTTGCTAGGGCTTCAGGACGGTGAAGTACAGGACGAGATCGCGACGCGGATCGTGGCGGAAGGATTATCCGTGCGGGCCACCGAGGAGGTGGTCGCCCTTCACGCCAGCGGGCATGTCGCGCGTAAGAACGCCCGCAAATCCCCGACACACCGGATTACAGCACCCGCAGTGACGGAGTTGGCCAGCAAGCTGTCCGACGCATTCGACACCCGAGTCCGGGTGGAACTCGGACGTCGTAAGGGCAAGATCACGGTGGAATTCGCTTCGATCGATGACCTAGAGCGCATCGTCGCGGTGATGGCGCCCCAACTGGCTACGAACCGCCGGCCGACCGGTCAGGATGCCTCGAAGCAACCGTAACTGACGACGTCGGCGAGGTCACGCCGCCCGCGCTTCAGTGATGGGGACCGCAGGTCGGCTGCCGGATAGCCCACGCTGACCACCCCGACCGGGGTCAGCGTCGCTGGCACCGCGAAGGTGGAGCGGAGTGCGGCCCATCGATCAGGTGGCACCCCGAACCAACATGCGCCAAGGCCGGCGTCCTGTGCGGCGAGTAACATGATCATGGCGGCCATCCCGGTGTCGATATCCCAGTA
>JBDTDN010000208.1:0-4575 GCA_039923055.1 Jatrophihabitantaceae bacterium | reverse complement strand
CGCCTTCTCACCGTTCGCCGGGACGTGGATGATCATCATGGTGTCGGTGTTCAGGCTGCCGCCGTCACGCCCGGTGTGCAGTTCGGCCAGTTCGGCATCGGTGGCGGTCTGCCGGTCGTCGTTGCCGACCACCAGGATGTTCTGGTCCTTGCCGTCGATGTCGTGGCCGTGCCCGGCCGCCGTGATGTCCAACTTGCTCAGACCGTTGTTGAACTGATGGAACTTCCACCAGTACGAACCCGAGGCGACCAACAGCGCGACCGAGAGCAGGGTGCACAGCGCAGCAGTGGCGACCGTGGCGGCTCGTCGGTATCGGCCGGACCGGCCGCGACGATCGGTACCGCGGTGGCGACCGCGCGGGTCCAGGTGCGGCGGCAAGGGCGGTAGACCTCCGGAGCGCCCGCCGTAACCGGCGCTGCTGGCGTCATCGAACCTGGGACCGGGCACGCCGTGAGGTTACCGTTACAACCTGGAAACCTGGGGGTGAGCCGCACGTAACCCTCAGTTGATGCAGCCGAGACCGTCCACCGGTTGTGGCGATGACGTGGGTTTTGGTCTGGGCGTCGCCTGGGTCGCCGTTGAGGAACCGGCGGGAGGAGTGCTACCCGGGTTGCCCGCAGCGCCCTTGACCTGGTGGCCGTCGGATCCCAGTACGACAGTGGCCCGTTGGACCAGTGAGGTCTGCACGAGCGCGGCGCCGGGCACCGCTGCGGCCAGGGCCTTGGCAGCGGCCTGCCCGCCTGGCGGGTACTGGATCATCGTCGTGGCGGACTCGTTGGCTGCCGAGTCGATGACGTCGACCTTGAAGCCAAGTGCCTTCAATGCATCTGCGTTCTTTCCGGCCAGACCAACGATCGAGGTGGCGTTCAGGACGTCTGCCGTGACGCTGCTCGCCGCCGCCGCCTTCGCGCCGGCCAGCGCGGGGTCGGCGGCTTGGCCCTGCAGTTGCCGAATGAAGCCGGGTATTGCTGCCGTATCGACCTGCACGATCGCGGTCGGGACGCCGTCGGGATAGATCATCTGCGGGCCGAGGTTCGGAATCGTCTGGAACGTGATGGACCCCGACGCCATCACCTCGAACTGCCGGGCGAGCGAGAGCAGGTCCAGCGACGGATCGGTGAGCAGCGACGAGCCGACTGCGTCGAGCAGATCGTGCAGCTTGAACGGGTTGAGCAGCAACCCTGCGGAGGTGATCTTGTGGAACGCCGAGGACAGGAAGTACTGCTGACGTCGGATCCGGTCCAGGTCACCGTTGGGCAGTCCATGCCGCTGCCGTACGAACGCCAGCGCCTGGGTGCCCTTGATGACCGAGAGGCCCTTGGGCAGGTTGATGCCGGAGTAGCCGCTGCCGAACTGGTCCGAATCGGTCTTGGGGTTCTGCGCGGCATTGAGACAGACCGTGACTCCGCCGATCGCGTTACTGATCCGGTAGAAGCCGAGCAGGTTCACCTGCATGTAGTGGTCGATATGCAGGCCGGTCAGTGCGTCGATCGTCTTGATCGTCATGAGCAGGCCGGCGCTCTGGGCCTGTGGTTCGCTCTTGTGGGCAGCCTTTGCCGCGGCGTAGCCGTCCCCGTAGGCGGCGTTCATCTTGCCCTTGCCGTTGCCGGGAATGTCGACCCAGGCGTCACGCGGGAACGACACGACCGTCGGCTTGGAACCGTTGGCCGGCACGTGCAGCACCATCATCGTGTCGGTGTTGACGCTCCCACCGTCGTTGCCGGTGCTCAGGGCCTTGAGTTCGGCGGGGCTGGCGCCTGCCCGGCTGTCGTTGCCGACCAGCAGAATGTTCTGGTCGGCGCCATCGATGTCCGTCTGACCCTTGGCCAGCGGCGGCACCGGCGAACCGTGCGGCACGCTGTTGGTGAAGTTCTGGAACGTGGCCCAGGCAAGCCCGCTGCCGATCAAGACGAGAAAGGACACGGCGGCGACCGCTATCCGCAGGCCCAGTCGCGTGCCGCGAGGCGGCGCTGGCCGCCGGATCCTGACCTGCTCACCGAAGTCGTCTGCCACAACTGGCAACGCTAACCCGGCGGGGGCGACAATTCGCCGAAGCACGCGCCGTACGCGGGGCTGAACCTGGTACACGGCAAGTAGCCTTGGCCGCAGTCCGGACAGTGTCGTGCGTTCGTCCCTGCAATTGTGGAGAGGTAATCGTGCCCCGTGCGCTCATCACCGGGATCACCGGCCAGGACGGCCTGTACCTGGCCGAACTGTTACTGGGCAAGGGGTATGAGGTATACGGGCTCATCCGTGGCCAGAACAACCCGAAGTTCGCGCTCGTCGAGAACACGGTCCCTGATGTGAAGTTGCTGACCGGTGATCTGACCGATCTGCCCAGCCTGATGCGCGCCTTCGTCTCCTCGCAGCCCGATGAGGTGTACAACCTCGGCGCCATCTCGTTCGTGGCCTATTCGTGGGAAAACGCCGGCCTCACCTCAGATGTCACTGGCCGCGGGGTGCTGAACATTTTGGAAGCGACCCGCCTCTACGCCGGTACCGATATCGGGAAGGTCCGCTTCTACCAGGCGTCCAGGTCGGAGATGTTCGGCAAGGTGCAGCAGGTGCCACAGACCGAGGCGACCCTGCTCTGGCCCCGCTCGCCGTACGGGGTGGCCAAGGTGTTCGGTCACTACATGACGATCAACTACCGCGAGTCCTACGGGATGCACGCGTCGTCGGGCATCTTGTTCAACCATGAGTCGCCGCGTCGAGGCCCGGAATTCGTGACCCGCAAGATCAGTCGTTCGGTTGCCAGGATCGCCCTGGGTCTGGACAAGTCGATCTCGCTCGGCAACCTCGATGCGAAGCGGGACTGGGGGTTTGCCGGCGACTACGTCGAGGCGATGTGGCGGATGCTGCAGGAGCCGCAGGGTGATGACTATGTCGTGGCCACGGGTGAGACGCATTCGATTCGTGAGTTCCTGGACCTCGCATTCGCGCAGGTGGGGATCGAGGACTGGACCGATCGTGTCGTGCAGGACCCGAGGTTCCTACGACCCGCTGAGGTGGACCTGCTCATCGGCGACGCGACCAAGGCACGGACGATGTTGGGGTGGAAGCCGACGGTGAGCTTCCCCGAACTCGTCGCCATGATGGTGGACGCTGATCTGGTCGAGCAGCGGGTCCTGGCGGGCAAGTAGCTACCAGTGGCGACCGCATTCATCACCGGAATCACCGGCCAGGACGGCGGGTACCTCGCCGATGCCCTGCTGGAGCAGGGCTGGTCGGTACACGGTCTGGTCCTGCCGCACGATCCGGCGCTGCCCGAGTTGCTCGGCCGCACGCCGCAGGTCCGCACCCACGAGGGTGACCTCGGCGACCAGGCCCAGATGGCAGCGCTGATCGGACAGCTCGAGCCTGACGAGATCTACAACCTCGGCGGGATCAGTTCAGTGGCGCTCTCCTGGGACCAACCGTTGCTGACCTCACGTGTTACCGGGTTCGGCGCGGCCGCACTACTCGAAGCGGCCTTTCAGACGCAGTTGCGTCTGGGCCGGCCGGTGCGATTCGTGCAGGCGTCCAGCGCCGAGATCTTCGGCTCGCCAGAACAGTCGCCGCAGACCGAGCAGACGCCGATTCGCCCGCAGTCCCCATACGGCGTGGCGAAGGCGTATGCCCACGCCATGGTCGGGGTCTATCGCACGCGGGGCCTGATGGCCAGCAGTTGCATCCTGTACAACCACGAGTCCCCGCGCCGGCCGGAGACGTTCGTGACGCGCAAGATCACCAAGGCCGCTGCCCTGATCGCGCGCGGTGAACAAGACGTGTTGAAACTCGGCAACCTGGATGCCCGGCGCGACTGGGGCTGGGCGCCGGACTACGTCGAGGCCTTGATACGGGCGAACCGGTACGAGGTCTCCGACAACTACGTGATCGCCACCGGGCAGGCGCGCTCGGTACGCGAGTTTGCGCAGGCGGCCTTCGAACGTGCCGGCGTCGCGGACTGGGAACAGCGCATTGAAGTGGACGAGGCGATCATGCGGCCGGTAGATGCGAGTGAGCAGGTCGGCGACGCGCGTAAGGCGCGGGTTCGGCTGGGATGGGCGCCGAGCGTTTCCTTCGCTGACATGGTGGCGCGGATGGTCGATGCCGATCTCGGGATCGATGACTCGTCAGCGGCCACCGCATCCGGCTGAGCTCGAGCGTCGCAGCGTGCTATGCACCGACGTGACTCTGGAATACTCGGCGCCATGGGTAACTCGATGCTTTCCGGCTCCTGCTGATGCGCACGCTTGTCACCGGCGGCGCTGGGTTCATCGGCGCGAACTTCGTTCACCAGACTCTGGCTACTCGGCCGGAGGTCGAGGTAACGGTGCTGGACGCCATGACCTATGCCGCGAACGAGAGCAGCTTGTCGGCGGTAGCCGATCGGGTCCGCCTGGTGCGAGGCGATATCGCCGACGCCGCAGTGCTGGAGCCCCTGGTCGCCGAATCGGACCTGGTCGTTCATTTCGCCGCCGAATCGCACAACGACAACTCGCTGCGTGACCCGTCGCCGTTCATCCACACGAACATCGTCGGTACGTTCACGATCCTGGAAGCCGTCCGCAAGCACGGCGTCCGTCTGCACCA
>JBDTDN010000207.1:0-9348 GCA_039923055.1 Jatrophihabitantaceae bacterium | reverse complement strand
GCCGAAACGTGGCGCTCCCAAACTGAGCACGTACCCGAGGCGACACGATCCACTGTCGTTGTACGCAAGCCGACGGTGCTTTCTTTGCTCGAGAGAGAGGTAGCCATTCTCATGGTTGAACTATCGGCAACTGCTGACATCACTAACAACCTGAACTCGCTGTGGCTCATGGTCGCAGCGGCGCTCGTGCTGCTCATGACGCCAGCGCTGGCCTTCTTCTATGGGGGCATGGTTCGGGCCAAGCACGTGCTCGCAATGCTCATGCAGAACTTCACGGCGATTGCCATCGTCAGCGTCACTTGGGTACTGATCGGATTCACCTGGGCGTTCGGCGGCACCGGGAAGTACCTCGGCGACCTGCACTACTTTGGCCTGAACCACATGGGCGACATCGTGCCGTCGATGGGCTCGGGTCAAACCATTCCGACGATCGTCTTTGTCGCCTTTCAGTTGACGTTCGCGATCATCACGCCGGCCCTGATTACCGGCTCGACCGCCGATCGCTGGAAGTTCGGTGCCTTCGCCGCGTTCGTCGCGGTGTGGTCGATCCTCATCTACGCCCCTGTCGCGCACTGGGTGTTCGACGCGTACGGCTGGGCGGCCAAGATCGGCGCCGAGGACTTCGCAGGTGGCACCGTCGTGCACATCAACGCGGGCGCGGCCGGTCTGGCGATGGCCCTGGTTCTCGGCAAGCGACGCGGCTACCCGAAGCAGAAGATGCGCGGTCACAACATCCCGTTCGTCATGCTCGGTGCAGGCCTGCTCTGGTTCGGCTGGTTCGGCTTCAACGCGGGATCGGCGCTAGCCGCGAACGGTCTGGCCGGCTACGCCTGGGTCAACACCAATACGGCCACTGCCACCGCTCTGATCGGCTGGATCATCGTGGAGAAGTTGCGGTACGGCAAGGCGACGGCACTCGGTGCGGCCTCCGGTGCGGTTGCCGGCCTGGTTGCGATCACGCCGTGTGCCGGGTTCGTCAGCCCGTTGGGTTCGCTGGCGATCGGTCTGCTCGCCGGCGTGGGCTGCGCCTACGCAATCGGGCTGAAGAACAAGCTCGGTTTCGACGACTCGCTGGACGTCGTCGGCGTGCATTTCGTCGGAGGCTGGATCGGAACGCTGTGCATCGGCTTCTTCAGTACCAGCGCGGTCAATTCTGCCGCGCACAACGGGATCTTCTTCGGTGGCAGCGGTAAGTTCGGCGGCTGGAACCTGCTGCTGCACCAGGCCGAGGTGGCCGGGGCGGTGACGACCTTCTCCTTCGTAGGGACCATCATCATCGCGAAGGTCATCGGCCTGGTAATGAAGACGCGGGTCGCCGAGGAGGATGAGATCACCGGTCTGGACCTGTCGATCCACGGCGAGTCCGCGTACGAGTTCGGTCCGGCAGGCGGTGCCGGTTCCTACGTCCCAACGCCCAGCCCCGCAAAGGAGAGTGTCGGTTCATGAAGCAGGTGACTGCAGTCATCAAGCCGTTCAAACTCGATGACGTCAAGGCAGCTCTGGAGGTACTCGGAATCCAAGGGCTGACCGTCAGCGAGGTCCAGGGCTTCGGCCGACAACGCGGTCACACCGAGGTCTACCGGGGGGCCGAGTACGTCGTCGACCTGGTCCCGAAGGTGCGGATCGACGTGCTGGTCGCCGATCCGGATGCCAGCCAGGTCGTCGACGCCATCGTGGAGGCGGCTCGGACCGGGAAGATCGGCGACGGCAAGGTCTGGGTCACGTCGGTCGAGACACTGGTCCGGGTCCGGACGGGCGAGCGTGACGCCGACGCGGTCTGAATCCCTGAGCGCAGTCCGGGATGGGGTACTCACCCGTCCCGGTCTGCGTTGCTCCGGTCTGCGACGGGAACTGACCGCGGCGTATGACCAGTGGTTGCAAGCGTTGCTGCCCAGCGTGGACGGACTGGCACTGGTCGCGGTCGGCAGTCTCGGCCGTGGGGAACCGGCGCCCTACTCGGATCTGGACCTTGTTCTACTGCATGACGGGACCATCGACGGGCTCGCCGAAACGGCCGACTCGCTCTGGTATCCGATCTGGGACAGCGGGGTGGCGCTGGATCACTCGGTGCGGACACCCGAGCAGGTCGTCGCAGTGGCGAAGGACGATCTGAGGGCGATGCTGGGGATGCTCGACGTTCGGCACATCGGCGGCGATCTCGACTTGTCGACGCAGGTACGTGAACGGATGCGGCAGTTGTGGCGGGCGAGTGCCACCGCGCGTTCGAGTCAGTTGCGTGAGCTGTCGACCGAACGGGCGGCGCTGGCCGGCGAGGCGGCGTTCCTGCTGGAGCCGAACCTGAAGGATTCGCGCGGTGGCCTCCGCGATGCCCAAGCTTTGCAAGCACTGGCGATCGCGCAGCTTCTCGACGTTCCGGCAACGGTGCGTCAGGCCTACGAGGAGTTACTGGACGTGCGTGGCGAACTGCACCGACGCACCGGGCGTGCCGAGGACGTCCTACGACTGCAGGAGCAGGACGGCGTTGCCCAGGCTCTCGAGTTGCATGACGGGACGGGCCAACCGGATCGAGATGCCTTACTTCGTAAGGTGAATCTTGCCTCGCGGACAATCGCCCACTGCCTCGACGGAGCCTGGCGTCGTGCCGACCCGCCGGTCAAGCGCCGCCGGTTCGGCCGGGCGTCGGTCGAACCGGAGCGCGTTGGTCTGGCACGGGACGTCGTCGCCCATGACCGCGAGGTCGTGCTGGCCCGCGATGCCGATCCGCCACGCGATCCAGGCCTGGTGGTGCGTGCGGCGCGTGCGGCGGCCGAGAACGGTCTGCCGCTCGCGGACTTCACCCTGGCCAGACTGGCTGCCGAGGCGGCCCCGCTCCCGGTGCCGTGGCCAGATGCGGTACGCGAGGATTTCCTCGGCCTGCTCGGAAGTGGTGTCGCTGCGGTGCCAGTGTTTGAGGCACTCGACTTGGCGGGTCTGCTCGAACGACTCATCCCGGAGTGGGTCGCGGTGCGGTGCCGGGCGCAGCGCAATCCGGTCCACCGGTTCACCGTCGATCGGCACCTGTTGGAAACGGCCGCTGAAGCTGCTCGGCACACGCGAGAACTGGACCGTCCGGACCTGCTGCTCGTGGGCGCGCTGTTGCACGACATCGGCAAGGGCACACCGGGGGACCATTCGGTGGTCGGCACATCGATCGCTGCGGTGATCGCCGAGCGGATGGGGTTCAGCGCTGGCGACGTCGCGGTGATCGCCGCACTCACTCGGCACCATCTGCTGTTGCCTGATACCGCCACTCGTCGCGACCTGGACGATCCGGCGACGATCCGGATCGTCACCGACGCGGTAGGGCAGGACGTCGACCTACTCGAACTGCTGTACCTGCTGACAATCGCTGATGCGGCTGCGACGGGCCCGGGAGCCTGGAGCGACTGGAAGGGGAGCCTGATCGTCGAACTGGTCCGACGCGTCCGGTCGGTGTTGCACGGTGCTGCACCCCCGTCGGTGCCGCCGCTGGACGAACAGCGCCGAGCGCTCGCCGAGACCGGTGAGCTCGCTGTGGTGATTTGCGAGGACAAGGTGACGGTGGCCGTCCCGGATCGCGTCGGGGCGCTCTACCGGACCGCAGGAGTGCTTGCACTGAACTTGCTCGATATCCGCTCGGCGTCCATTCGCACCTATGCAGGCGTCGCGGTGAACCTGTTCACCGTCGAGCCGAGGTTCGGTCGCATGCCCGACCCGGTGCGGTTGCGTGCTGATCTTGTCCGAGTGCTCGACGGCGACACCGGTCTGGCCGGGCAACTGCGTGAGAAGGAGCGGACGTACGCCCGGGCCGCTGTCGTGGAACTGCAACCGCCGACCGTGCACTGGTTCGACGATGAGGCGACCGATGCGACCGTGCTGGAGTACCGGGCGGCCGACGCGATCGGACTGCTGTGCCGGGTGACGGCCGCGTTGGAACGCTGCCAATTGGACGTGCGCTCGGCACGGGTGTCCTCGGTCGCCGGTTCGGTGGTGGACGCGTTCTACGTCACCAGCCGTGACGGCAGTCTTGTGCCGGTAGACCGACGGGCAGACATCGAAGCCGAACTGCTGAAGGCGTGACGCGTGACGCTCCGGTCGGGTTGCCCATCGGCAGCCTTGTGGATGCTGGCGGATAACGTCACAGGTATTCGGTTTCGGGGACCGGAAACAAGACGGTAATCTGAAAGAGCTTCACGGGCCGATGCCGTCCCGGTCCCGGAGACCTCCGGGAGTATCCGAGCCGTCGTCTCGTCAAGGAGAGTGCGTTGAGCGTCCCGTTCTCCGCTGTGCCCAAAGCCCAAGGCTTGTACGACCCCCGCTTCGAGTCCGACTCGTGCGGCGTGGCCTTCGTCGCCGATCTCAAGGGCCGCGCCAGTCACACGATCGTGCAACATGCGCTGACGGCACTGCACAACCTGGACCACCGCGGGGCCGCTGGCGCCGAGCCGTCCTCCGGTGACGGTGCGGGCATTACCGTGCAGGTCCCGGACGCGTTCCTGAGGGCTGTTATCGATTTCGAGCTTCCGGCCGTCGGCTCCTACGCCGTCGGCATCGCGTTCCTGCCCGTAGAGGTTGAGGCCGCCGAGCGCGTCGTTGCCATCGTCGAGCAGTCCGCGGTCGATGAGGGGCTACGCGTGCTCGGCTGGCGTGAAGTTCCTATACAACCGGGCAGCCTTGGCCCGACCGCGCGCAGCGTCATGCCCTCGTTCCGGCAGGTCTTCCTCGCCGGCGCGGGCGCCGAGAGCGGGCTGGTCCTGGAGCGGCTCGCCTACGCCGTCCGCAAGGTCGCCGAGCAGCGTGCTCGCGAGGTCGAGTTGGAATTGTATTTCCCCTCTCTGTCGACGCGGACGCTGGTCTACAAGGGCATGTTCACGACCGATCAGCTCGGTACGTGCTTCCCGGACCTGACCGACGAACGGTTCGCCAGCGCGATTGGTTTGGTCCACAGCCGGTTCTCCACGAACACGTTCCCGTCCTGGCCGTTGGCTCATCCGTACCGGTACGTCGCTCACAACGGTGAGATCAACACGATCCGTGGTAACCGCAACTGGATGCGGACCCGTGAGGCGCTGCTGGAGTCCGACCTCATCCCGGGCGAACTGAAGCGGCTGTTCCCGATCTGCACACCCGACTTCAGCGACTCGGCGAGCTTTGACGAGGTGCTCGAACTGCTGCACCTCGGTGGCCGCAGCCTGCCCCATGCGGTGCTGATGATGATCCCCGAGGCGTGGGAGAACAACGCCGCAATGGACCCGGAGCGCCGCGCGTTCTACGAGTTCCACTCAGCTCTCATGGAGCCGTGGGACGGCCCGGCCTGCATGAACTTCACCGACGGCACAATCATCGGCGCAGTCCTGGACCGCAACGGCCTGCGTCCCGGCCGTTGGTGGCGCACGTCCGACGACCTGGTCGTGCTTGGCAGCGAGACCGGCGTGCTCGACCTCGATCCGGCCACGATCGTCGCCAAGGGCCGACTGCAGCCAGGCCGGATGTTCCTGGTCGACACCGCTCAGGGGCAGATCATCTCCGACGCCGACGTCAAAGCTGAGCTCGCAGCGGAGCACCCCTACGACCAGTGGCTGCATGCCGGTCTGATGCAACTGGGCGAGTTACCTGACCGCGAACACATCGTGCACACCCACGAATCGGTCACGCGCCGTCAGCAGATCTTCGGCTACACCGAGGAGGAGCTTCGGATCCTCGTCACGCCGATGGCGGCCGGTGGCATCGAAGCTCTGGGCTCGATGGGCACCGACACCCCGCCTGCCGTGCTCTCGACCCGGCCTCGGCTGCTGTTCGACTACTTCAGCCAGCTGTTCGCACAGGTCACCAACCCGCCGCTGGACGCGATCCGCGAGGAGCTGGTCACGTCGCTGGCCGGTTCGATCGGCCCGGAGCAGAACCTGCTATCGCCCAGTGCCGCGTCCTGCCGTCAGATCGTGCTGCCGCGTCCAGTTATCGACAACGACGAGCTGGCCAAGATCTGGCACGTCAATGCCGACGGAGACCTGCCGGGCTTCCAGTGCCGTCTGATCGACGGACGGTTCCGCGTGCACGGCGGGGGAGAGGCCCTCACCGCAGCCATCGAGCGGGTACGCCGTGAGTGCTCGCAGGCCGTCACCGATGGTGCCCGAATCCTGATCCTTTCCGATCGGGACTGCGACGAGGACCACGCGCCAATTCCAGCATTGTTGCTCACCTCTGCCGTGCACCAACACCTGATCCGTACCGGCCAGCGCACCCAGGTGGGGCTGGTCATCGAAACCGGAGAGGCCCGCGAGGTCCATCACGTCGCGCTGTTGATCGGATACGGCGCGGCCGCGGTGAACCCGTATCTTGCCTTCGAGACGATCGACGACATGGTTGCCAGCGGGGCGATCAGCGGCATCGGCTCCGAGAAGGCGATCGCAAACTACGTCAAGGCGCTGAGCAAGGGCGTGCTAAAGGTGATGTCCAAGATGGGCATCTCGACGATCGCGTCCTATACCGGCGCACAGGTTTTCGAGGCATTCGGTCTCGCCCAGCCGGTCGTCGATGAGTACTTCGGCGGCTCGCCCTCCCCGCTGGGCGGTGCCGGACTGGAGGTGCTCGCCGAGGAGGCCGCAGCCCGGCACGCTGCCGCGTATCCCCTCGTGCCGACCGCGACTGCCCACCGGCGGCTGGATGTCGGCGGGGAGTACCAGTGGCGGCGCGACGGGGAGTTGCACCTGTTCAATCCGGAGACGGTGTTCCTGCTGCAGCACGCCACGCGTGCCCGTCGCTACGAGGTGTTCGGCCAGTACACGGCGAAGGTCGATGAGATCAGCAGGGCCGGCGGCACGCTGCGCGGTCTGTTCGAGTTCGCCTCTGATCGCCCGTCCGTACCGATCGACGAGGTCGAGCCGGTGTCGGAGATCGTGAAGCGGTTCGCGACCGGTGCGATGAGTTACGGCTCTATCTCGGCCGAGGCACACCAGACGCTGGCGATCGCGATGAACCGCCTCGGCGCCAGGTCCAACAGCGGCGAGGGCGGAGAGGACGCCGACCGGTACACACCGGACGAGAACGGCGATCTGCGCCGCAGCGCGATCAAGCAGGTTGCATCCGGTCGCTTCGGCGTGACGAGCAACTATCTGGTGAACGCCGACGACCTGCAGATCAAGGTGTCCCAGGGCGCCAAGCCCGGCGAGGGCGGCCAGCTACCCGGATACAAGGTCTACCCGTGGATCGCACGGACCCGGCACTCCACGCCGGGCGTCGAGTTGCGGATCTTGGCGATGTAATCGTCGACCTTGTGTCCCGGTAGCTGGCCGCCCTCGCCGGGCTTGGCGCCCTGGGCCATCTTGATCTGGAGCTGATCGGCGTTAACGAGGTAGTTGATCGTGACCCCGAAGCGGCCAGAGGCCACCTGCTTGATCGCCGAGCGGCGCTGATCGCCGTTCTCGTCAGGCGTGAAGCGCACCGGGTCCTCGCCACCCTCGCCGGTGTTGGACTTGCCGCCCAGCCGGTTCATGGCCACGGCCAGGGTCTCGTGGGCTTCGCGCGAGAGCGAGCCGAGGCTCATCGCTCCGGTGCTGAAGCGCTTGACGATCTCGGTGGCTGGCTCAACCTCCCGCAGCGGGATCGCTTGCTCGGCGCAGCGCAGCTTCATCAGCCCCCGCAGCGCCGCCCGGCGGGTCGCCTCGTCGTTGGCCAGGCGCGCGAACTCATCGTAGGTCCGCTGCGGGTCACGGCGGTCCAGGCCCGAGGCGTTGGCACGGACGGCGTGCTGGAGGCTGGCGATCGTGTCCGGGTTCCAGATGTGCAACTCGCCGTCGCGGCGCCACTGCAGGACACCGCCGACCGGCAGCAGATCACGGCCTGTATTCGGATAGGCGCGGAAGTGTCGCTCGAGCGCCTCGGTGGCCAGCACACCGAGTCCGACGCCGCCGATCCGGGAGGCGGTACCCGTGAAGTGCTTGTCGATCAGCTCGTGCTCGAGCCCCACCGCCTCGAAGATTTGGGCGCCGCAGTAGGACTGGATGGTCGAGATGCCCATCTTGGCGATCGTCTTGAGCAGGCCCTTGCCGATCGCCTTGACGATCCGCACCTCGGCCTCCTCGCGCTCGCGCAGGCGTTGCGCGCGATCCATCTCGCTGCCCAGTTGCTCAGCGGGCGGGTCACCCGGCTGGTCCTCGGGCAGCAGCGAACGATCAGCGAGCTCGTCGAGGGACTCGAACATCAGGTACGGGTTGATTGCCGACGCCCCGTATCCGATCAGCGTCGCCATATGGTGGATGTCGCGCGGCTCGCCGGACTCGATCACCAGCCCGGTGCGTAGCCGCGTCCCCGCGCGCACTAGGTGGTGGTGGACGGCGGCCACGGCGAGCAGCGATGGCATCGCGACCCGTTCGGGACCGAGGTTGCGGTCCGACAGGATGATGATGTTGGCCCCGTTCTCGACGTATCCCTCAGCCTCGGTGCAGAGCAGCGCCAGGCGACCGTCCATCCCGTCGGTGCCGTCCTCGATCGGCCAGGTGATGTCGAGCGTGGCGGCGTTGAAGATCTCGTGCGAGACCTGGAGCAGCTTCTCGAGCTCATGGTTACGCAGGATCGGCTGATCCATGACCAGCTGATGGGCCTGATCGGGCGATTCGGTGAGCAGGTTGACCTCGGCGCCGACACCGGTGTGCAGGCTCATGACCACGTTCTCGCGGATCGCGTCGATCGGGGGGTTGGTGACCTGGGCGAACAGCTGCTTGAAGTAGGCAAAGAGTGGCGGCTGGCGCTCGGAGAGCACGGCCAGGGCGGCATCGTTGCCCATGCTGGCCACCGGCTCCTCGCCCTTGGTGGCCATCGGGGCGATGATCATCCGCAGGTCCTCCTGCGAATAACCAAATGCCAGCTGCTTGGAGCGCAGCGGCTCGACCCGCGGCGCGCGGGGGTCGCGGTCGGGAAGATCGTCGATGTGGACCACGGAGCGCTCATACCACTCGCCGTACGGCTTGCGCCGGGCCACACGGCGCTTGACCTCCTCATCCTCGACGATGCGGCCCTCCTCGAGATCGAGCAGGAAGAGCTTGCCGGGCGCCAGTCGGCCCTTGCGCTGAACATGTTCGGGAGCAACCGTCATCACCCCGGTCTCCGAGGCCAGCACGACGTAGCCCTCGGTGTCCTGCACCCAGCGGCCGGGTCGCAGCCCGTTGCGGTCGAGCACCGCGCCGGCCAGCCGGCCGTCGGTGAAGGCGATCGCCGCCGGCCCGTCCCAGGGCTCCATCAGGCAGGAGTGAAAGTCGTAGAACCCCTTCACGTCGGGGTCAAGGTCGCGCCGGGTCCGGTACGCCTCGGGAACCATCATCATCACGGCATGGGGCATCGAGCGGCCGCTGAGCACGAGCAGCTCGAGCACGT
>JBDTDN010000206.1:0-5046 GCA_039923055.1 Jatrophihabitantaceae bacterium | reverse complement strand
CGGTGATCGCATATGGCATGCCCCAGCCGTTCGCGTGGAACATCGGCAGGGTGTGCAGGTAGACGTCCCGGTCGCTGATGGTCTGGTGCAGGCCAAAGACGGTCGCGTTCAGCCAGAGGTTGCGGTGTGTGAGCTGGACGCCCTTGGGCCGGGCCGTCGTGCCAGAGGTGAAGTTGATGGTGGCCGTTGCGCCCTCATCCGGTTCGGCCCACTGCTTGGGCTCGCCGCCGGCAAGGTAGAGCTCCTCGTCATCGCCGAGGACGAACTTGTGGGTGACGTCCAGCCCGTCCAGCATCGCGGCGCAGGACGGGTCGGCATAGACGACATCCGCGCCGCTATGCCGCACGATGTACTCGATCTCTGGCTGGGCAAGGCGGAAGTTGATCGGGACCAGGACCCGGCCCCAGCCGGAGACGCCGAAGAACGAGGTGAACAGCCGTGCCGAGTTCTGCGAGATCACCGCAACCCGTCCGCCGACCGGGACACCGAGGTGATCCAGTTTGGCGGCCTGCGCGCGGGCGTTCACCGCGATCTGGCGGTACGTCAACTCGCCCATCGACGGGGCAGGCTGGTCCGGTTCATCGACGATGCCGACGCGGTCCGGGTAAACGGTCTCGGCGCGGTCGAGGAAATCACGAACGGTCAGCGGATAGAACACGGTGCACCTCCGGATGGGCGATCATCTCGATTAGATCGCGTACGGCGCGGCGGCACCACCCAACCAGGTCAGGCGCCGATCGTGTCGCTGAGCGCGTGAATGGAGGAGGAGGCGCTGTCAACGGCAGACTCGGCGGCCGAGCGGACCGTGCTCGCCGCGCTCTGGGCTGCCGCCCGCGCGTTCTTGGTTTGGATCTTGGCCTGCTTGCGCGCCACCTTCCGGGCTGCGGCGGCGTGTTCCTTCGCACTTGCCCGTGCGGCCAGCGCGTGTTCCTTCGCGACCGCCTTGGTCTGGGTGCGGAGTTCGGCGTGGCGGGTCGCGGCGCCGAACTTGGCCTCGATCTTGGCCGCCTTGCGTTCGGACTTGCGGGCCTTGCGGTTCGCCTTGCGCGTCACGTGCGACTGGCCGGTGTCCGTGACGATGGAGTCGATCAGTAGCGATGTGCCGATGCCGAACATCCAGGAATCCTTGGCGATCGCGGTGCCTTCGTGCGTCGGTCGCAGGCCATCGTGCATCCCTGGCGTGCGCCACCACATGGTGAGCAGACCACCGGAAAAGGCGACCAGCCCGGCGCCGGCGACCCGCGCAGGAACGATCGGTAGCAGGAGCGCCGCGCCGAGCGAGGTCTCCACGACGGCCAGGCCCTTCAGGAACGGCTTCGGCGGCACCTTCGCGAGAACCGGGTAGGCACCTGCGGCCATGCCGTGCAATGCGACCGCGGTCTGCTCATCGGCCTTGAGCTTGCCCAGCCCGGAGTTGAGGATGAACGCCCCGGTCGCGATCCGTTCCGGTGCGCGACGCAACTTTGCTGCCAGGCTCATATCTTTCTCCACTCACTGTCTCTCGTTGCGTGGTTGATTACCTCGCCACCTCTATACCCACGACGGTAGCCACATATGCGCGTGCCACTGGTCGTAGGTCAGCAGGCCGCCGGTGAGGATCGGCCACATCCAGGCGAAGTCGACGATAACCAGGGCCAGATAGGCGCTCACGCCGGCGATGCCCCACCTGCGCCGCCTCAGCGCGCGTCGGTCTCGTCCATGGTCCTCGGTGCGTCGTAGCCCCGGCCCGAGCATGACACCCAGCGCCAGGGTCACGCCGATGATCAGGAACGGCACGAGCGGGGCCATGTAGAACAGGAACATCGTCCGCTTCAGGTCCTGGAACCACACCAGCCAGCCGGCGGCGAACGCTACCCAAATGACTCCGGCACGCCAGTCCCGCGTGGTGAACCAGTGCCAGGCCAGCCAGAGCAGCATCGGTGCGAACGCCCACCACAGCAAGGGTGTTCCGATCAGCAGGATCTCCCGCGAGCAGGTGCTGGAACCGCAGGACGTCGACGAGCCGTCGTAGTAGAAGTCGACCGGACGTCCCAGTACGAACCAGCTCCACGGACTGGACTGATAGGTGTGCCCGCTGTCCAGTCCTTCGTGGAACCGGTAGGCGTCCAGGGTGTACGCGCCGAGCGAACGAATCGGGTCCGGCACCCACGCCCAGCTGAACGGGACGCGCAAGCCGAGCAGGTCCAGATGGGTGGACGGACCGTGGGTGTCCGCCCAGTGGCGTCCCCAACTGTTCTCGCCGGTGAACCAGCCGAGATAGGTGAGTAGGTACACGCCGATCGGGGTGGCCAGCAACGAGCTGAGCGCGGGGGTGGTCGAGCGCCACAGCGCGTTACGGGTGGGCTTGCGGACGCCTGCGGCCTTGAGCGCGCCGCGATCCCAGAACAGGCTCAGCAACACGAACAGGACGAAGAACGACAACGCCGTCCACTTGATCGCGCAGGCCGCGCCGAACATGACCCCTGCGAGCAGTCGCCACGGACGCGGCCCGAGGCTTGGCGCGCCGCCGCTCAGGTCCGCACCGGCGGCAACGAGCCGCGCCAACCGGCCCCGCATCTTGTCGCGATCGACAACGAGCGCGCCAAAGGCCGCGAGCACAAACAGTTGCAGAAAGATGTCCAGGATCGCAGTACGGGCCAGCACGAGCGAGAGCCCGTCCATCGTCAGTAGCAAGCCGGCGACCGCGCCGAACAGCGTCGAACGCAACATCCGGCGGGTGATCCGTGTGATCAGCACGACCGAGATCACGCCCGCCAGCGCCGGGGCGATCCGCCAACCGATCGAGTTCGTCAACCACTGGCTGCTGCTGCCGTCCCAGAGGTACTCCGACAGCCCGATCAGCCATTTGCCCAGCGGCGGATGGACAATGAACATGTAGCCGCGGTTGTCCTCGTAGCCGAATCGCAGCAGTTCCTGGGCCTCGACGGCGTAGTAGATCTCGTCGAAGTTCATGCCGTTCTTCGGGATCACGTTCACGCCAGGCGGGAAGCCCAGTGCCCAGAACCGGGTGACGGCGGCGATCGCCGCAATGAGTGCGGTGACCGCCCACCCGATCAGCGGGTGCGGATCGTGCCACGGAAGCAGGCTCGGGGCGACCGGATGGGCCGGCGGATCCGGCGGATCCGGCGGTTCGCCACTGGCGGGTGCCGAGACGGCATTGCCTTCGTCGTCGACGTCATCGGCGGGCGGCGCGAGCGGGTCAGCCGCAGCCTCGAGCGTCGCCGTCACGCAGCCGATCCTAGGTGCTGCGCCCAACGCCGGTCGATCGCCTATCGTCGGGGCGTGCGCGAGTCTGACGGTTCCCCTGGCCGGGTGATCCTGGCGGGCGTACCGCTGGGTCAGCCGGGGGACGCTTCTGCCCGGCTGCGTGACGCACTTGCCTGCGCCCCGGTGATCGCGGCCGAGGACACCAGGCGTCTGCACCGGCTCTGTCGCGATCTGGACGTGATGCCAACCGGCCGCGTCGTCTCCTTCTTCGAGGCGAACGAATCCGCGCGTGTGCCGATGCTGCTCGACGCCTTGCGCGCCGGAGACGACGTGCTGGTGGTGACCGATGCCGGGATGCCGTCGGTCTCGGATCCGGGCTATCGGCTCGTGGTCGCAGCCATCGCCGTGGACATCGCCATAACCGTATTGCCCGGACCGTCTGCGGTGACCACGGCGCTGGCGATCTCCGGCCTGCCGGTCGACCGGTTCTGCTTCGAGGGCTTCCTACCGCGCAAGGCGGGCGAGCGGCAGCGGGCGGTGGCCGCTCTTGCGCGTGAGCCACGGACCCTCGTCTTCTTCGAGGCACCGCACCGGTTGGCTGATACCTTGGCCGATCTGGCCGCCGTGTTCGGCGCGGACCGTCCAGCCGCGGTCTGCCGGGAACTCACCAAGACATATGAGCAGGTACGTCGTGGGCCGTTGGCTGAGCTGGCCGAATGGGCGGCCGGCGAGGTCCGTGGGGAGATCACGCTCGTCGTCGGCGGCGCACCGTCGGGGTCTGGTCCGGCGGCATCGGCGGGCGAACTGGTGGCCGCGGTGGCTGCCCGGGAGGCGGCCGGTCAATCCCGAAAGGAGGCGATTGCGGAGGTGGCCCGTGTGCGCGGCGTCCCGAAACGCACAGTCTTCGACGCGGTCGTCGCAGCCAAGACGGTCTGATGCGCCAAACACCGTTACCCGGTTCGTTCGTAACAGTTGGCGGCGCGTGGTGTCGCCTGCGCCACCGCTCGGCTGGCGCCTGTGGAACAGGTGTAGCAGCTCGCAGGTGTATTACGGCCGTAATACAAATTGCGTGCGACACCCCATCCCGATGAGCGATCGCGCGCGGCGGGAATTGCCCTGTCGCACCCTCACTAGGCTGTGCATGTGACCAGCGAACACATACTCACCGCCGTCGCCTGGCCGTACGCCAACGGCCCGCGGCACATCGGCCACGTCGCTGGCTTCGGTGTCCCGTCCGACGTCTTCTCGCGGTACCAGCGGATGGCCGGCAACAACGTACTGATGGTCAGCGGCACCGACGAGCACGGCACGCCGATCCAGGTGCAGGCCGACAACGAGGGCGTCACCCCCCGCGAGCTGGCAGACCGCAATGCCCTGGTGATCGCCAAGGATCTGCAGCACCTCGGGCTGTCCTACGACCTATTCACCCGGACGACGACCACGAACCACTACGCGATCGCGCAGGAGATCTTCCTCGGCCTGCTCAAGAACGGCTACGTCTTCGCGCACACGCAGCTCGGCGCGATCAGCCCGTCCACCGGGCGCACCCTGCCGGACCGCTATATAGAAGGTACGTGCCCGATCTGCGGTTATGAGAGTGCGCGGGGCGACCAGTGCGACAACTGCGGCAACCAGCTGGATCCGATCGACCTGATCAACCCCAAGAGCAAGATCAACGGTGAGACGCCCAAATTCGTCGAGATCGAGCAGATGATGCTCGACCTGCCCGCGTTCGGCGAGGTGCTGGCGACCTGGCTCAAGAAGCAGGACCACTGGCGTACCAACGTGCAGAAGTTCAGCATCAACCTGCTGGATGACCTGAAGCCCCGCTCATACACC
>JBDTDN010000205.1:0-2517 GCA_039923055.1 Jatrophihabitantaceae bacterium | reverse complement strand
ACTGGGTGACGATCGACATCCTGCGGCGCTGGCTGGAGCGCTCGGGTTACGCGGTGACGTACACCCGCAACGTCACTGACATCGACGACAAGATTCTGAGCAAATCGGTGCAGTCCGGTGAGCCGTGGTGGGCGCTGGCCTACCGCAACGAGCGGGCCGTCCGCGAGGCCGAAGTCGCTCTGGGCTGCTTGCCACCGACCTACGAACCGCGGGCGACCGGACACATCACCGAGATGGTCGAGCTGATTCAGCGGCTGATCGACGGCGGTCATGCCTACGCCTCCGACGGTGATGTGTTCTTCGACGTTGCCTCGCTGCCGTCCTATGGCGAACTGTCCGGTCAGAAGGTCGACGAGATGTAGCCCGCCAGCGACAGCGCGGGGGACGCCCGCAAGCGAGACCCACGGGACTTCGCGCTGTGGAAGGGGCACAAGGTCGGCGATCCGGAGACCGCTTCGTGGCCGACACCGTGGGGGCGCGGCCGGCCCGGCTGGCACCTGGAGTGCTCGGCGATGGCGACGAAGTATCTCGGCGCGACGTTCGACATCCACGGCGGGGGACTCGATCTGGTCTTCCCGCACCACGAGAACGAGCTGGCCCAGTCGTCTGGCGCCGGTGACGGATTCGCCCGCTACTGGGTGCACAACGGCATGCTGAACCTGGCGGGCGAGAAGATGTCCAAGTCCGTCGGCAACACGCTCTCGGTGGCCGAGATGGTCAAGACGGTGCCGGCGGCCGAACTGCGCTACTACCTCGGCTCGGCGCACTACCGCTCAACGATGGAGTACTCACCGGATGCGCTTGCCGAGGCAGGCGCTGCGTACCGGCGTATCGCGAACTTCGTTCAGCGGGCGATCGAGGTCGTCGGCGACACCGAGCCGTCGGTGGCCTGCGCGGACTTTGCCAATGCGATGGACGACGACCTCGGCGTTCCGCTCGCGTTGGCGGCCGTGCACAACGTCGTACGCGAGGGCAACACGGCGCTCGCCACGAAGGACAAGGTGGCCGCACGGGGTGCCTTGGGCTCGGTGCTCGCCATGACGAACGTGCTGGGGATCAACCCGCTGCAGTGGGCCTCGTCCGAACCGGCCTCAGACCTGGCGCCGATCGTCGACGCCCTGGTGCAGGTGACCCTCGACCAACGAACGGCCGCCCGCGCACGTAAGGACTTCGCCGCGGCCGACAGCATCCGCGATCAACTCACCGCTGCGGGCATCGCCGTCGAGGACACACCGGCAGGACCACGCTGGACGGTCGCCGTCCCTACTTCGCCCGAGCCAATCTCAAAGGAATCCCAATGATGGCAAATCGAAGGTTGATCTGATGCCAGGTAATTCGCAGCGTCAGGGCGCGATCCGCAAGTCCAAGAAGGGTGCGCAGGTCGGCTCCGGCGGGCAGGTCAAACGGGCGCTCAAGGGCAAGGGCCCAACGCCGCCGGCCGAAGACCGCAAGGGCCACCCGGCCGCACGTCGCGCTGCCGCGGCACGTCGTGAGCAGACACGGGGTGGGCGCGGCCGCGGCACCGAGGCGTCCGAACTGCTCGTCGGTCGCAACCCGGTCGTCGAGGCCCTGAAGGCGAAGATCCCGGCGACCGCGCTGTACGTGGCGGTCGGGCTCGACGCGGACGAGCGCGTGACCGAGGCGATCCGGATCGCGAGCAACCGTGGGCTGGCGTTGCTGGAGATCAGCCGTGCGGAGATGGACCGCAAGACCAACCACATCCTGCATCAGGGCATCGCGCTGCAGGTGCCGCCGTTCGCCTACCGCGAGCTGGACGATGTCCTTGCCGCAGCGGCCGAATCCACCACGGCACCGCTACTCGTCGCACTCGACGGGGTGACCGACCCGCGCAACCTCGGCGCGGTTATCCGTTCAGCGGTGGCGTTCGGCGCGCACGGCGTGATCATCCCTGAGCGTCGATCCGCGGGGATCACGGCGACGGCGTGGCGTACTTCTGCCGGCACGGCCGCTCGTATCCCGGTCGCCCAGGTCACGAACCTGGTCCGTTCGCTCAAACAGTGCCAGAAGGCGGGCATGGTCGTCGTCGGACTGGACGCTGACGGGTCGACCGTCGTGGACGATCTGGAACTGGCGATCGAGCCGATCGTCGTCGTCGTCGGGTCGGAGGGTCGCGGATTGTCCCGGCTGGTCGGCGATACCTGTGACGTGACGCTGTCGATCCCGATGGCTGGTGATGCCGAATCACTGAACGCGTCAGTGGCGGCCGCGGTCACGCTCGCCGAGATCGCCCGCCGGCGCCGCGCCGTCTGAGGTTCAGCCTGGTGGTCGCTGGTAGGGACCGATCAGTGTCGACGGTGGTGACTGCAGGTCGCAGATCGGCACCCCGAGGACCGAGTACGCCTTGCGTAGTTCGGCATCCACGCGGCTGGGTACTCTGGACCGCTGCACGATGTTCTGTTCGGTTGGTGAGTGACCGGCGGCGACTGCGGAGTAGAAGGTGTCCTTGGCCGCGCTCACCCGCAACAGTCGGGGTCCGCACCGGCCGGCCAGTTGTGG
>JBDTDN010000204.1:0-13797 GCA_039923055.1 Jatrophihabitantaceae bacterium | reverse complement strand
CGTCACCGTGCCGTGCTTGCCGGGCTCGATGGTGACCGTCGCCGTCCTGCCACCGAGCAGGGCCGCGGTGCCGGAGACCGGCCTGGCCTCGCGGACTGAGATCGCCTCAGGTCCCCGGGGTTGGTCGACAAGCACCGAGGTCGCCGCAAGCACGAGTGCGGCGAGCACTATTTCCACGAGCACCGACCGCCGCATCCGCTCGAACGTTATGGCCTCTGCCACCTCGTCGACGACGACGTCGCGGCCAGCCACTGCACGTCGTTGGATGGCGCGCCGGGACAGATTGCCCAGCAACACCAGAGCGATGAACAGTGCGATCTTCGCGCTGACGAGCAGGCCGTACTCCGTCGTGAAGATCGCGCGCAGCATGCCGATCCCCCGCCACGCCGCGTACGTCCCGGTCGCTGCCAACGCGATCACGGCAGTGAACGCGACACGCGAGAACACCGGTAGCACGGCGTGTAGTTCGTCCGGTTCGCGGCGCGGCAAAATGGCTAGGACCAGCATCGCGAGCCCGCCGATCCACGCCGACATCGCACACAGGTGGATGACGTCCGCTGCCTCCGACAACCAGGGCGGATTGGTAGTGGCGGCGTGTCCAGTCGCCGAGAAGCTGAACGCGACGCCGACCATCAGCGGCCAGAACGCATCCTCGAACCGAACCCGGCGACGTTCCACGCCCTGAAGCGCCGCACCGAGCAATACCGCGACAATCCCCAACAACAGCAGGCGTCCGCAGTGGAACTGGCCGTAGTCGGTGTGCAGCGTCCCGTCCAGCAACGACCACCGGGTGACCGACGTCAATCCGTCGCCGGACGCGTACGGTCCCTGCACCAACAGTTCGGCCAGCGCCCCGCCGGCGGCCAGACTCCAGCCCGTCCACACCAGTAACCGCGCACGGCGGTCATCGCGTCCCTGCGGCCACACGGTGAGCAGCAGCCAAGCCGAGCCGAGAAGCGCGAAGCCGGTATAGGAGATCCACCGGACGATGTCGAAAACCGTGCTCGTTGCGCTGTTCACGGTCGAGACGTCAACGCTCGATGCCGCCAGCACACCGTTGCCCACGACGAAGCGGACGACACCGGCCACCGGGTGTGAGTCAGCGGAGATGACGCGGAAGCTCTCGGTGTACGTCCCATCGCCCAACCCGGGTTTGAGACTGTTCGCGATCTTGGTGCCGTCGCCGCCAGGGTGGAACCCGTCGCCGGTGTCGACACGCCGCCCGCTCTGGTCCGTGACGTGCAGGTAACCGACGGTGCCCAGACCTACCTGCTCGTCGAAACTGATCGTCACCGTGGTCGGTACGGCCTTCAGACGCGCGCCATCAAGCGGATCGGACGACACGAGCGTGGCATGCGCCGAAGCCGACGCGGCCCACAGCAGTCCGGCGCCGAACAGCGTGCCGAGCAGGATCGTGAGCGCGAGCAGCCTGCGACGGGTCCGGCCCGCGTTCGCGCGGACGCTCACGCGACCCCTCGCAGCGAACCGTGATCGGTCCCGGTGCCGCCGGATCGATCGGACCGACTGGCTGCGGCGAACCGTCCTGGTGGCAGGGCCCGCTCGGCCCGATCGATCGCGAACAGCAACAACAGGCCGACGACCGCGGCCAAGTGCGTCGCAAGCCGATCGACGGACACGACGCCAGCCACGACGTCGTGCACGCTGAGCACCGCGAGCACGAGAATGAATGTGGCGAGCAGCGGGATAAGTCCGGCCGCCCGACGTGGGCGAGATACCGCCGCGAGGAATGCCACGCCGATCGCGAGGTTCCATGCGGCCGCCTCGTGGGCTGCGTGGGTGGACATCACCATGCCGATGCTGTCGCCTGCGAGCGCGGGGATCGCGATGCCCAGTTGCACCAGGGCGACCAGCAGCAGCACGACTCGCAGCAGCAACCGCCGACGCATCACCTTGCGGGTTGGGAGCACGATGTCGGTCGTGATCGCAGCCGACAGATCGGGCGCCACGGCGGCACCCAGACGCAGTTGCCGGGTGAGTGTCGTGGTGGCGTCCAGCCATCGGGCACAATCGACACAGATCACGAGATGTTCCTCGAGCACGGCAGCGGACATTCCGATCGGCTCACCATCGAGCCGAGCCGACGCTGCTTCGCGGAACCGATCGCATCTCACATACGGATTAGTCGTAGAGAGTGGATTCCAAGTTCCCAGACGTGTGCCAGGTCACTGGCCGACGCCCGACAGCAGAAGGGCACAGATGGACGAGCAGTACGACGAACTCACCTCGCTCGCGCTGCGCGCGCGACGTGGCGACGCCGACGCTGCCACCACCTTCGTTCGGGGGACGCAGGCCGATGTCTGGCGGATGTGCGCCAATCTCGGCTCCCGCGCCCTGGCCGATGATCTGACCCAGGAGACGTACGCGCGGGCGTTCGCGTCGCTGCACCGCTTCGCCGGCCGTTCCGCTGTCCGAACCTGGCTGTTGTCGATCGCTCGCCGGGTCTGCGCCGATGCCGTGCACGAGGTGGTCAAGACCCGCGCCCACGTCGAGTCCGGTGCCGTAGACCTGACGTCGGTCCGCAGCCTGACGGCGTTCGATCCGGCGGAGTCTGTGGCGCTGACCAGCCTGCTCCAGGGGTTGGACCGCGACCGGCGCGAGGCGTTCGTATTGACCCAACTCGTTGGGCTGTCCTATGCCGAGGCCGCGGATGTGTGCAACTGCCCAGTCGGGACGATCCGGTCGCGCGTCGCTCGGGCGCGGGCCGATCTGGTCGACGGGTACGGCGGCGGTCGCGCGCAGGCCGTCGGCGACTGATTACCGAGCCACAGCCTCGGGGTGTTCAGCACGCGTAGCACGCGTGACGAAGTGTTCGGCGACGAACGACATCGTGGGGATCGTGCCGGCCAGCATTACCAGGGCGATCCTGATGAGCTTCCAGCGCAAACGCAGGCCCAGGTCGAGTGTGGTGATCGCATAAATCAGGTACAGCCACCCGTGCCCGACCCACAACACCCCGTTCAACGTCTGCAGGCCGTCGGGATGAATCGCCTTGACTATCAAGGCGATCGTGCCAGCCAGCAGAACGACGCCGGTCGTGAACGCCATGATCCGGTAGCGCAGCAGCGCGCCAGCGGCTCGGCCCTTCACCTGCGGTGTGGTAGCCATGGGCGTCGGGCTTGGCATGCCGGTCAACTCGTGGTCCTCTCGCTGTCTTGCTTGACCGATTCGGCCGCGTTGAGCTGGGCCAAGTAATCGTTGTACGCCGCCTGCGCACCGTCCAGCGCCTGCATCGGCCCGTCCGAACTCTGCGGCATGACGTAGCGACGGTAGGCGACGGGTGCGGCGGCCACCGCTTTGGCCTCGGCGATCTGTACGTCTGTGGTCTCGTCCGCGTTGTGTCGTTGTACGTCGCGGATGATCCGCAGCCACATCACGAGGGCGAAGGTAGTGAAGGCCCACCACTGCAGCGCATAGCCGAAGTTCTGCAGCGAGAAATGCTTGGCGTCCGAGACATCCAGTTGCCACCGGCCGAGCAACGTCATCGTCACCATGAGCACCAGCACCACCGCATGACCGAGCACCCACCTGGGCGAGGCTGCGAAGCGGTACCTGCTGGGC
The DNA here is from genome assembly GCA_039923055.1 of Jatrophihabitantaceae bacterium. Taxonomy (GTDB): domain Bacteria; phylum Actinomycetota; class Actinomycetes; order Mycobacteriales; family Jatrophihabitantaceae; genus DASXYU01. The sequence goes on along the minus strand of JBDTDN010000204.1, from coordinate 10,218 downwards.
ATACGTCAACGGTACGTCACCGGATTCGGTGGAGCTTCCGACCGGGACTGCCCATCAGTCTGCGGACGTCATACCGCGACGGGCGCCTTGATCGCCGGGTGGTGCTGGTAATCCAGGATCTCGAAGTCCTCGTAGGCGTAATCGAACAATGAATCTGCCTCCGCGAGTGCGAGCCGCGGGAACGGGTACGACGTACGAGATAGTTGCTCGTTCACCTGTGCGACGTGGTTGTCGTAGATGTGACAGTCGCCGCCGGTCCAGACGAAGTCGCCGACCTTCAGTCCCACCTGCGCGGCAACCATGTGGGTGAGCAGCGCGTAGCTGCCGATGTTGAACGGCACACCCAGGAACAGGTCGGCACTGCGCTGGTAGAGCTGGCAGGAAAGCCGACCGTCTGCCACGTAGAACTGAAAGAACGCGTGGCACGGTGGTAGCGCCATGTTCTCGATCTCGCCGACGTTCCAGGCGCTGACGATCAGCCGACGCGAGTCGGGGTTGGCGCGCAACTGCGAGAGCACCTGACTGATCTGGTCGATGTGCCGCCCGTCGGGTGTCGGCCAGGAACGCCACTGCACGCCGTAGACCGGGCCGAGTTCGCCGTCCGGTCCGGCCCATTCGTCCCAGATCGTCACCTTGTTGTCCTGTAGCCACTTGACGTTGGACTCCCCGCGGAGGAACCAGAGCAGTTCGTACGCGACGGAGCGGAAGTGCACACGCTTGGTGGTGATCAGCGGAAAGCCCCGACTCAAGTCGTAACGCAGTTGGTGGCCGAAAACGCTGCGGGTCCCGGTGCCCGTTCTATCCGCCTTGTGCGCCCCAGTCGCCAGAACCAGCCGCAGCAGATCCTCGTACTGCGTATCGATGTCCTGCGTGCCGCCTGCCATGCCGCCACGATAACGCCCCCGGGCTGTTAGGGCAGACAACAGCCGATCGACCTGGTGTCGCGCGCCTTGTGTTCTGCCCGCAACGGTGCGGGCAGAACACAAGCACCGCGTAATACCCCTTGAAATCGCCAACATTTGTCCGTTACCGGACCAAAATTGGAGATTAGGGGCATCTACTCGCTCGGTACGCTGCGAGCCGTTCAAGGTCATATGCTGTGCGCGCCGACCTGCGTTGCGGACTGTCCTGCAGACCGGTGTGGAGGGATGGGCGATGACCCGCTCGGTTCGGAGCGCCCACCACCGACCCCGCACATCGCACACCATCGCTACCGTGCTTGCCGGTATCGCCGCCGTCGCGATCGTGGCTGCCGGATGCCAGAGCACGGCTCGGCTCACCGCTCCGGCCAGCAACACCGGCGTGTCGAACTCGAGCCGAACCACGCTGGCTTCGCCCACGCTCACCGGTTCGTCAGCGCGTAACAGCGGGCCCAGCACATCCGGGCCTGCCAAGCCCGCATCCGCCGGAACCAGTGACAGCGCACAGAAGACGCCGGGCTCCGGTCCTGCGGCGGTCGGCACCGCGCTGGCCCTGCTCACCACCATGGCGATCAAGGGGCGTGCTCCGAAGACCGGCTACAGCCGGGATCAGTTCGGGTCGGCATGGACGGATAACAACGGCGCTCCCGGCGGGCACAACGGCTGCGACACCCGTAACGACATCCTGCGGCGGGACCTGGTCGGCATCGTCCTGAAAGCGAACAGCAACGACTGCACGGTGCTGACCGGCACGCTGCACGATCCCTATACCGGTAAGACCATCGCGTTCACGCGAGGCACCGCGACGTCCGCCGAGGTCCAGATCGACCACGTTGTCGCGCTCTCAGATGCATGGCAGACGGGCGCGCAGCAGTTGAGTCCCGCCGCACGCATCGATCTGGCCAACGACCCACTGGAACTTCTCGCTGTCGACGGTCCGAGCAACTTGGCCAAAAGTGACGGCGACGCCGCGACCTGGTTGCCGCCGAACAAGTCCTACCGCTGCGCGTATGTAGCACGTCAGGTCGCGGTGAAGGCCCGCTACGGGCTCTGGATGACACCGGCCGAGCACGACGCGATCGTGCAGGTCCTAGCGGCCTGCCCCACACAGCCGGTCCCGGCCGAGACTGGGATGGCCCCCCGCGCCACGAACTCACCAACGTCTGCGCCCCCGCCCCCGCCCGCGACGTCGACGCATGCCCAAGCACCGGCCAAACTCGCTCCGCCACCCGTCGACGTCTACTACGCGAACTGTGCGGCCGTTCGCGCCGCAGGTAAGGCGCCGCTGCATCGCGGCCAACCGGGGTACCGGGCCGGCCTCGACCGCGACAACGACGGTGTTGCCTGCGAGTGAAGTCGCGTGGCTCGACCGCCCACACGGCGCCGCCGACCGGGCAGGGCCGTTCCATCTGAGTCATACTCGGCAGTAGCCCATGTACATCGGAGGAATAGATGACGACGTCAGAGCTCTCGACCGCACCCGCAGCAGACCTGAAGGCCGACCCGGAAGCCGACAGCACGGCGGGCGGAGAGGCGATTCCCGCGATCGTCGAGCGGCTGCGGGCCACCTTCCGTACCGGCCGCACCCGGCCTTATGCCTGGCGCGTCGAGCAGTTGACGGCGCTGGAGCGGATGCTGACCGAACGTGAGGACGACTTCGTCGTAGCGCTCGGCGAGGACCTGGGCCGCCCGGCGCTGGATGCTTGGATGGCCGACATCGCGCCGACCGTCTCGGAGTCTGAGTACGCGCGCAAGCGGCTCAAGCGGTGGATGCGAAAGCAGCGCGTCGGCGTGCCGCTGAGTGTGCAGCCCGGCCGCGCCTGGTACCAGTACGAACCGCTCGGGGTCGTGCTGATCATCGGCCCCTGGAACTACCCGGCGTACTTGACCCTCACGCCCCTGGTCGCTGCCATCGCCGCCGGCAATTGCGCGATCCTCAAGCCGTCCGAACACACTCCGGCGACGTCGGCGCTGCTCGCCCGCCTGGTCCCGCAGTACCTGGACGCAAGCGCCGTCGCCGTCGTCGAGGGCGCTGCGGAAGCCACCCAGTCGCTGATCGACCAGGCTCTGGACCACGTCTTCTTCACCGGCGGCCCGGAAATCGGTAAGGCCGTCATGGCCGGGGCCGCGAAGCACCTGACGCCCGTCACGCTCGAACTCGGCGGCAAGAGTCCGGTGATCGTTGCTTCCGACGCCGACCTTCCGGTCGCGGCCCGACGCATTGCCTTCACCAAACTGATGAACTCGGGGCAGACCTGCATCGCCCCGGACTACGTGCTCGTCGACCGGACGGTCCGTGACGCCTTCCTGACTGAACTCGACACAGCTTTCGACGCGATGCGCGCAGGCGAATCGGATCTGATGCCGATCGTCAACTCCCGTCAGGCCAGCCGGCTCGCTCGTCTCATTGCCGGTACTGGCGGGCGCACGGCTCGTGGCGGCACGGTGGACGAGGCCGGACATCGCGCCGAGGTCACCGTCGTGGTCGACCCGGACGACGACTCGGCACTGATGAGCGAGGAGATCTTCGGTCCGATCCTGCCGGTCGTCAGCTTCGACACGATGGACGCGGCGATCAAGCGCGTGGTCGACGGTCCCAAGCCACTGGCGGTGTACCTGTTCAGCGCGTCACGTGCCATCCAGCGCCGCATCCTGGACGAGGTCAGCAACGGCGGCACCGTCATCAACCACCTGCTGTTCCACGTCATGGTGCCGGGACTGCCTTTCGGCGGCGTCGGCAACAGCGGCATGGGCGCCTATCACGGCAAGTGGGGTTTCGACACGTTCAGCCACCGCAAGGCCGTGCTCAGCAAGCGCATCAAGCCGGACCTGTCGATGATGTACCCGCCGTACTCAGAGAAGACCAAGAAGATGATGCGCAAGATCTTCTGACGGTCCGCGGCCACCGGCACGATTCAGGTAGCCGCGCCGCGTCAGATCGCGCGGTGCTCCGGCACCGACTTCGCGACCGTTGCCGGGTCACTGGTGACCACGTCACCGAGCGCGTCGTCGATCCGGGCGAGTACGTCCGCGGCCAACCGCACGCCGGCGGCCTTGACGTTGTCGGCCACCTGCTCCGGACGCGAGGCGCCGACCAGGGCTGCCGCCACATTGGTGTTCTGCAGTACCCAGGCGACCGCGAGCTGCGCCATGGACAGCCCGAGATCGTCGGCGATGGGCCGAAGCGCCTGCACGCGGGTGAGCACGTCGTCGCCCATCCAGCGCTTGATCATGCCGGCGCCGCCCTTGTCATCGGTAGCACGCGAACCGGCCGGAGCAGGCTGGCCTGGCTGATATTTGCCGGTGAGCACGCCTTGTGCGATCGGCGACCAGACGATCTGACTCAGTCCGAGCTCGGCACACGTCGGAACGACCTCACCCTCGATCACGCGCCATAGCATCGAGTACTGCGGCTGGCTGGAGACCAGGCCGACGCCGAGTTCATCAGCAAGTACGTGCGCGGCGCGGATCTGCTCGGCCGTCCACTCGCTCACCCCTATGTACAGGGCCTTTCCAGACCGTACGACGTCAGCGAAGGCCTGCATCGTCTCCTCGAGCGGGGTGAAGGAGTCATAGCGATGCGCCTGGTACAGATCGACGTAATCCATCTGTAGGCGGCGCAGTGACCCGTCGATGCCCTCCAAGATGTGCTTGCGGGACAGACCGGTGTCGTTCTTGCTCCGCGGCTCGGGACCGACCGGCCAGTACACCTTCGTGAACACCTCGAGCGATTGCCGGCGCTGGCCCTTCAGCGCCGCGCCGAGCACCTCTTCAGCACGACCGTTGGCGTACACGTCGGCCGTGTCGAACGTGGTGATGCCCTCGTCCAGCGCGGCGTGAACGCATTGGGTGGCGACCTCGTTCTCCACCTGCGAGCCGTGGGTCAGCCAGTTCCCGTATGCGATCTCCGAGATCTGCATGCCTGAGTTGCCGAGGTAGCGAAAGTCCATACCTTGCATCCTGCACCACGCAGTAAGTTGGTGAGCATGCGCGGTCCGAGACAGGTTCCCGCTGCGGACGCGTGGACGCAGTTGGCGCTGAGCAAGCCGACCTACCGATGAGCATCACGGCGAGCAGCGTCGTGAACGCGCCGCTGAACGAGGTGTTCGCCTGGCACGAGCGGCCTGGCGCACTGGCACGGCTACTACCCCCCTGGCAGCCCATCCGGGCCCGCCGCGAGGCTACCAACCTTCGCGATGGCCGGGCCGAACTCGCGCTGCCCGGCGGATTGCGGTGGGTGGCCCAGCACAGCAATTACGACCCTCCGCACAGGTTCGTTGATGAGCTCGACTCGCTGCCGCTGCGCTGGCGCCACGAGCACCGCTTCGAACAACTCGACGAGGTACGCACTCGAGTCAGCGACCGCGTCGACACCCCCATACCTGCAGCGATGTTGCGGGCCACGTTCGCCTATCGGCACCGGCAACTGGCCGACGACCTCGACACGCACGCCGCCGCCCGGTCCTGGCGCGCGGCACCTCTGAGCGTTGCGGTCACCGGCAGTTCAGGGCTGGTCGGCTCCGCACTGTGCGCGCTGCTGACGACCGGCGGGCACCGAGTCATCCACCTGGTCCGCCGGCCCGTAGCAGGTCCGGACGAGCGGACCTGGCAACCCGACGACCCGGACCCCCACCTGCTCGACGGGGTGGACGCGGTGGCACACCTGGCCGGTGCGTCCATCGCGGGACGGTTCAGCGACGCACACAAACGCGCGATATACGACAGTCGGGTGAACCCGACCCGCCGCCTGGCCGAATCGGCCGCCTCCGGCGGGGTGGGCGTGTTCGTCTGTGCCTCCGCAATCGGCGTCTACGGCCCCGACCGCGGCGACGAACTGCTCGGTGAGGACGCCGATCGCGGCAGTGGATTCCTTGCCGGCGTCGTCGCCGACTGGGAGGCCGCCGCAAGCGGTGCGGCCGAGGCCGGGCTACGGATCGTGCAGGTGCGTACCGGGATCGTGCAGTCCCCTCGCGGCGGCACGCTGCAGATCTTCCGGCCGCTGTTCGCCGCAGGGCTGGGCGGCCCCATCGGTGACGGCGCCGCCTGGTTATCCTGGATCGGCTTGGACGATCTCACCGACATCTATCTGCGGGCGCTGCTCGACGAACGCCTGTCCGGGCCGGTCAATGCCGTCGCGCCCTTACCGGTCACGAGCGCCGACTACGCGCGGACGCTGGGTCATGTGTTGCACCGTCCCGCGCTGTTGTCCGTCCCCACCTTCGGACCGAAGTTGTTGCTCGGCGCCGAGAGTGCCCGCGAGCTTGCACTGGCCAGTCAGCGGGTAGAGCCGTCCCGGTTGACTTCCCTTGGCCACCGGTGGCGACACCCCGAGCTGGCGCAGGCGCTGGCCCACCAGTTGGGGAAGGCCAGTATGCCGGCGGGCGGTCAGTTGCAGTGAGCTGCCTCGGCGATCGGCAATTCAACCACGGGTGGGCACCGAGAACCGCGGTGCCCACCGCTATCGGAACAACGACTTGCCCCTTTCGGGAACAAGCCTGAGTGGAGGTGGCGGGAATCGAACCCGCGTCCTTCGTCGCTTCAACAGGACTTCTCCGGGCGCAGTGTGCGGTGTCTCTACTCGGCCCCATCGGTCATGCACACAAGCTGATGTGACAGGCCCAGTCGCTGTGAGTTGTCCCGTTCTGCCCCGCGACCGGCCAGAACGGTGAGCCACCTAGCTGATGCCAGGACCCGGGGCGGTGACGAACCCGGGCTGACAGACCCGCTCTGCTACTTAGGCAGCGAGAGCGAAGTCAGCGCGATTGGAATCGGCGCTTATTGTGTTTGCATCGCTTTTTTTACGAGGTCAGCAATGCAATCCTCGGCCCGCTTCTCCTGAATCGACGAACAAAGTCGAAACCGTTCACCCCCTCGGTGTACCCGTTCAGCTTAGCGTCTTGAGGCAAACCTGGACGACCGCGGCGGCCGCGCCTGTAACGACAGCGCCTCCGGGCAGGGTCCGTACAGACCAAGCGGTAGGGGTACTGGGGCCTCCGCAAGGATCGACGCGACCAGCCCGTCCAGCCAGGCGGTCGCCTCGGGGGAGGCACGTAACCCGTCCACGGAGCGGATTACCAGGTGTGCGTTCTGGAACCGGAGGGCCTGAACTCGATGTGCGAGCAGTACCCGTCGAGAGTGTGGACCGAACACCTGATCGACACCGTTGGAGTCTGCCATTTCGACCTTGTAGACGCTATCGAAGTCCGCATTTGCCGTTCCGCGCCGGTTACCGCCTTCGGCGCTGTCGCGCGCCACTATCTGCAGCGTCGGGACGGTCTGCCGCAACTGGACCGCGAGCGTGCACCAGGTGCGCCGACCATCGCTGGATTCGAGTTGCTCGATCACTGCGTGATAGCCGTACGCGATCGTCTGAGCCCGCGATCGAACGATGTCGCCAGTACCCGGACGGCCCGGAACGGACGTCGAATCGCCGTTGAACCTAGCCAGCCGTGCGAGCTGAACGGGCGTCGGTCCCGAACGTCGACGCGCGCGGGTGGACAGACTCTGCCAGGCCGTCATGAGCTCGCCTTCACTCGGAACATACTTCGGACAAGTAAAGCGCGCACTCTTGTCACTTCGCAACATGAGCGTGAGCACATTGAGCCGTGGACACAACATGAGCGGCGGCTCAGGACGAGCATCGGGTCAGTCAACGCCGAACAGACGCCGCCCGTTGAACCAACACACGTCCTGCAGCCACGCGGTGCCGAGCCCAAAGCGCTCGAGCGCCACGAGTTGCTCCGCGTACGCGTACGGGATGTTCGGGAAGTCGCTGCCCAACACGACTCGATCCTGGAGCGCGGCCAGCCGGGGCAGCAGGTCGCGCGGGAACGGGGCGATGTCGCTCACGTAGTCGGTCCCGACCATCGTCGTGTCCAGGTGCACGTTCGGGTACCGCTCCGCAAACGCAAGGTGCTCGGAGTACTCGGGCATCCCGCAGTGCGCGATGACGGCGGTCAGCGACGGATGCGCGGCCAGTACGGCACCGAACGGACCGGGGCCGGTATGCCTGCCCGGCCGCGGCCCACTGCCGCAGTGCACGACAACTGGCGTCCGCGCTTCGGCGAGCATCCCCCACACCGGGTCGAGCAGCACGTCGGTCGGGTCGAAGTCACCGACCTGCACGTGCACCTTGAAGATTCGGGTACCGGCCTCGAGGGCCTCGCGGACGTAGCGCACCGCCGACGGCTCCGGATAGAACGTCCCGCTCGGCACGCACCCGGGCGTCGACGCGGCAAACCCTCGCGCCCACGCGGACAGCGATTCAGCCATGTCCGGCTTGTGCGGATATAGCAGAGCGGGGAAGGTTCGCACGCCGAGCGCGTCCAGGGCGGCCAGCCGTTCGGCGACGGGCGTGCGGTAGTGGACGGGCCAGGGCCGCCCGTAATTGCGCGCACCGTCATCGAAGTAACGCCAGACCGCGTCCATGACCGGATCGGGCATGAAGTGCACGTGGATGTCCACCAGGCCGGGCAGCCCGAGCCGCTGCCACCACGCCGGCACGTCGTCGTCGGTCAGTTCCGGACCAGTCGACGCCGCGGTGATCAGTCCATCCCCTTCGCGCGACGGCCCAGAGCCCGGCTGACCTCCCGGTCGGCGTCCCGCTTGGCCAAGTCCTGCCGTTTGTCGTAAGACTTCTTACCGCGGGCCAGGGCGATCTCGACCTTGACCTTTCCGTCGGTGAAATAGAGCGCCAGCGGGACCAGAGTCAACCCGCTCTCCTTGGTCTTGCCGACCAGCCGCAAGATCTCAGCCTTGTGCAGCAGTAGTTTGCGCACCCGCCTCGGCTCGTGGTTCGTCCAACTGCCCTGGTCGTATTCCGGAATGTGCACATTGTGCAGATAGACCTCGCCATCGTCGATCGCCGCGAACCCGTCGACGAGCGATGCGCGGCCGAGCCGCAAGGACTTGACCTCGGTGCCTTTGAGCACCACGCCGGCCTCGAACACGTCGACGATTGCGTAGTCGTGGCGCGCCTTGCGGTTCTGCGCGATCATCTTCCGTCCGCTCTCACGGTTGCTCGAGGCGGCTTGGGCGGACATACCTACAACCGTACGTACAGGCGCAACGTGGCGAACGCCGTCAGTGAGGAGAGCACGAGCCCGATGAGCAGACTCGTGCCGCCGGCCACCAGCACGTCGTTGATCCCCAGGTTCGGAATCACCCCGTTCGAGATGGGCACCTTGAAGACACCATCAAGCACGTAATGCTTTCCCGTCCAGATCAGCGCGACCGATACCAACCCACCGATGATGGTCGCGATCAACGCCTCAAGCATGAACGGCAACTCGGTCATCCACCTGGAGGCACCGACCAGCCGCATGATGGAGGTTTCGTTCTTGCGCTGCTGTGCAGCCGTCTGGATGGTGTTTGCGATCAGCAGGATCGAGGCAATGAGCACCACGAGCGCGATGATGATCGAGAACCAGCGCGCGCTATCGATGATCGACAACAGTCGATTGATCGTGTCGATCGGGTTGAAGACGATATCGACGCCCTGCACAGCGTTGTACTTCGCGGCGAACGCCTGGTAATCCTTGGTGATGTTCCCGAGCTTGACGGTGTAAGAGGCGGGCAGATCACCGACCTTCAGCAGACTGGCCGACTGCGGGTCCAGACTCTGCTTGCCCCGTTCGTACGCCTGCTGCTCGGAGATGAACGAGGCCGAACGCACCATCGGATCGGCGGCGAGTTCCTTGCTGATCGCTGCTTGCTGCGCCGCGGTGACCTTGGCGTTCGGCGCGCAGGTGATGACCCGCTGCGGCGTACCGCTTTTCGCTGCGATCGCGTTGTTGGCCTTCTGCGAACCGTTCGCGATCGTCGTACAGAGGTAGACCGAGACGTTCAGCTTGGCCTCGTACACCTTCTTGAACTTGGTGATCTCGGTGTTCGCCAGGACCGCGGAACCAACAAAGGTCAGCGCGATCGCCGTGCTTAGGATCAGCGCGACAGTCATCGCTGCATTCCGGCGGATTCCGGCGAATACTCCGGAGATCACGAAGTTGGCACGCATGAGGTCCTTACTGTTCGGGGTTCAAGAGCTCGATTTGACGGCAACTGTGCGATCAGCGGCCGACTCCGTAGACGCCGCGCGCCTGGTCACGGATCACCTTGCCGAACTCGAGTTCGATCACTCGGCGCCGCATCGCGTCGACGATGTTGTTGTCGTGTGTGGCCATTACCACCGTCGTACCGGTGCGGTTGATCCGCTCCAGCAGACTCATAATTCCCTGACTGGTGTCGGGGTCCAGGTTGCCGGTCGGCTCGTCGGCCAGCAGGACCAGCGGCCGGTTGACGA
>JBDTDN010000203.1:0-4967 GCA_039923055.1 Jatrophihabitantaceae bacterium | reverse complement strand
GTGCCGCCGGTGTGCCCGAGTCCGCGCCCGGAAAGTTGCGGCACTGCGGCGCCGCACGCGGCGACCAGCGGCGCGAGCGGCAACGTGATCTTGTCGCCGACACCGCCAGTCGAATGCTTGTCCGTCGTCGGTCGCGCGACGGCCGACAGGTCCAGTCGCTCCCCCGAGGCAATCATCGCCGCAGTCCAGCGAGTGAGCTCAGGTGCCGTCAATCCCCGCAGCAGTATCGCCATCGCCAGCGCGGACATCTGCTCCTCGGCGATCTCACCACGCGTGTAAGCGTCGATCACCCAGTCGATCTGCGCGTCGCTCAGCACCCCGCCGTCGCGCTTGGTCCGGATGATCTCGACGGCGTCAAAGATCATGAAGGCGTACCGAGGTCCTCACGACCGAAGGCCAGCGGGAGCACGTCGGTCATCGACTTCGGTCCCTCGACGGTGTCCACCAGCAGGTCCGGTCCGCCGTGCTCCCACAGCAACTGCCGGCAGCGTCCGCACGGCATCAGCACGTCACCACGGAAGTCCACGCAGGCGAACGCGACCAGGCTGCCACCGCCGGAGGCGTGCAGCGCCGAGACCAGGCCGCACTCGGCACACAGCCCCAGACCGTAGGAGGCGTTCTCGACGTTGCAACCGACGATCACGCGCCCGTCGTCCACCAATGCTGCTGCACCGACGGGAAACTGCGAGTACGGCGCATAGGCGTTGCCCATCGCCTCCAATGCCGCGCGTCGCAGGCCGGGCCAGTCGATAGAAGTCGTCATCCGTTGACCGTATACGGCTGACCGTCCGCCGCGGGAGGCTGCGAGCGTCCGATGAAGCCGGCCACCGCGAACAGCGTCGCGACGTACGGCAGGGTCAGCAGCAGGTTCGAGTCGATGGGCGCAGTCGCGGACAGCAGCGACTGCAACTGGTCGGCAAACCCGAACAGCAGCGCCGCGAGCACTGCACCCTTGGGCGTCCACCGTCCGAAGATCACCGCGGCCAGCGCGATGAACCCCTTGCCGGAAGTCATGCCACCGGCGACGCCCTGGAACGCCCCCGGCGCGCCGCTGCCGATGATCAGGAACGCCCCACCCAGTCCGGCGATCAGCCCGGCCAGCATCACCGCGCTGTACCGGGTCCGCAGCACGTTGATGCCGACCGTGTCCGCCGCCCGCGGATGCTCCCCAACCGCTCGCAACCGCAGCCCCCACCGCGTGTGGAAAAGCCCGAAGTGCACGGCCGCAACGATGAAATACGTGGCGTACAGGAAGATTGTGCCGTCGAAGAACACCGCGCCGATGATTGGGATGTCGCCGAGGACCGGTACCTTCCAGACCGTGAAGTACCCGGGCTGGTTGAAGTTGCTGCCGCCGGAGGAACCACTGCTCGTGGTCATCAGCGTGTTGTAGAGGAACGTCGTCAGCCCGAGCACGAACACGTTAAGCACGACGCCGACGATCACCTGGTCCACGAGGTACCGGATCGACAGCACGGCCAAGATGGCGCCCAGCAGCAGCCCGGCCAGCGCGCCGCCGAGCACCCCGCCCCACACGCTGCCCACGACCGTACCGACGAATGCCGCCGAGAACGCGCCGAGCAGTAACTGCCCCTCGATCGCCACGTTGATGACGCCGGCCCGTTCGCCGACGACGCCGGCCATCGCGCCCAGGATCAGCGGGATCGCCAACGGGAACAGCGAGCCCTGCAGCAGCGAGACGATGTTCAGACCGTTGCCGTTGCCGGCCACCGACCAGGTGATGAACGACAGCACGATGCCGAGCACCGCGACGATCGCACACCACCGTGCCGCCAGTCGCTCGGTCAGCCGAAGTACTCCGGCGAGCATCACGAAGACACATAACACGATGACAGTCGGCTCGGCGGCAATCGTCCACGTGCCGAGGTCGAACTTGTCCCCGGGGATCGAGAACTGGAACGTCGAGGAGTGTTTGGAGCGCACGCCCAGCCCGAACAACCAGACTGCCACCAGCGCCAGGACGATCTGCGACGTCCCTGCCATGATGTGCCGAGGCACCCGGATCTGTCGGATGATCTTGGCCGTCACAGCGAGGTTCGACGCCGCGCCGGTGAGGCTGAGTGCGCCGCGGTCCTTGAGCCGGAACAGCGCCCGGATCAGTCGCGGTGCGGCGATGAAGATGACGATCAACGCTTGGATGACGGTGACGATGTCGATCGGGACGGCCGTACGACTCTGCATCGTCGCGCCACCCTCGCGCAACGCGCCGAGCAGCAGACCGGCGCCGACCGTCCCCCAGGGGTTGCAACGCCCCAACAGCGCAACGGTGATCGCGTCGAACCCGACGTTCGAGTCGATGTTCGGCGTGATTTGGTACGACGTCGCGCCGCCGAGCGCCAGGGCCGAGCCGGCCAATCCGGACAGCGCGCCGGCGATTGCCATGGTGGCGACCGTGACCGAGCCGACCTTCATGCCCGCGGTGCCCGCCGCCGCCGGGTTCGCCCCGACCGCCCGCATCCGGAAGCCCAACACACTGCGCGTGAGCAACCACCAGACCAGCACCGCACTGGCCAGCGCCAGCAGGATGCCGAGGTTCACCTGCAGCGAGGAGCCGAGCAGGTGGGGTAGGTGAGCCGTCCCGTGGATGATCTTGCTGCCCTGTCCGCCCGGACCACTCACCACGTCAGGCAGTTGGATTACGTACTGCAGCAGTCGGAACGCGATCCAGTTCAGCATGATCGTCGTAATGACCTCGTTGGCGCCGGTCCGCGCCTTGAGGTACCCGGCGATGAACCCCCAGAACGCACCTCCCGCGACGCCCGCGACCAGCGCGGCGATCAGGTGGATGACCGGCGGCATCGACCACGTGAAGCCGACGTACCCGGCGGCCATCGCACCAGCAATCACCTGCCCCTGCCCGCCGATGTTGAACAAGCCGGCGCGGAACGCGAGCGCGATGCCGAGGCCGCAGGCGATCAGCGGCGTCGCGGTGAAGATCGTGTTGGACAGCGGGGTCAGCGCGTCGGAGAACGTCGCGGCGTGATTCGGATCGAAGATCGCACCCTGGAACATCGCCTGGTATGCATCACGAATCGTGAACCAGCTGTCGCGAAACGTATCGCCCGGGCTCTGGAAGAAGTAGACCAGATCGTGCCGGACGGTCGGGTCCGAGACGGCCATGAGGATGGCGCCGATGACCAGCGCGACGACGAACGACAACGATGTGACCAGCCACCCGTCGCCGAGTTGCCGCAGCCGGCTGGTCTGCTTCGGGTCCTGCGATGGCGCGGCCGTCTCAGCGATGGCCGTCACAACAGCCCTCCGACCGTCGGATCGCCGGGATCGTCCAACGACAGCGTCGTCGGGTGCGTGTCCGCCTGGGCCTCGGCCCGCTCCGCGGCAACACCGGCCATCATCAGCCCGACCTGGTCACGGGACGCACCGGCCGGTAGCACGCCGATGATTTGACCGCGGTACATGACCGCGATCCGGTCCGCGAGCGCCAGTACCTCGTCCAGCTCCGTAGAGACCAGCACGATCGGCGTACCCCGATCCCGTTCGGCGATGATCCGTTCGTAGATGGCCATCTGCGCGCCGACGTCCACTCCGCGCGTCGGCTGGGAGATCACCAGCAGGCGCAGCGGACGCGACAATTCACGCGCCACGACAACCTTCTGCTGATTGCCACCGGACAGCGTGCCAGCCGTGTTCATCGCGCGTGGCGGCCGGATGTCGAACTCCGCGATGCGGGACTGCGCATTGGCGAAGATAGCGCCACGGCGCAGGCTGCCGGCGCGGGCGAACTCCGGGCGGTCGTAGATGTCCAACACCAGGTTCTCGGCGACCGTGAACGCGCTGATCAGACCGTCGTGCTGCCTGTCCTCCGGTACGAAGCCGACACCCTTGCCCAGGATCGTGTGTGGGCTCAGGCCGATCAGGGACTCACCGATCAGTTCGATCGCACCGCTCTCCACCGGACGGGTGCCGATCATCGCCTCGACGAGCTCCTCCTGACCGTTACCCTGCACGCCGGCCAGTGCCAGAATCTCCCCGGCAGCCACCTCGAAGCTCACCCCATCGACGCTGAGTTGGCCACGGTCATCGCGCACCCGCAGCTCAGCCACGCGTAGCGCGACCGCCCCCGGCTGCACCGGCGCCTTGTCCAGCGCCAGCTCGACGCTGTGCCCCACCATCAGCCCGGCCAGGTCGATCTCGGACGTCGTCGGGGGCACCTGATCCACGACTTTGCCGTTGCGGATGACGGTGATCCGGTCAGCGACGGCTCGCACCTCGCGCAGCTTGTGGGTGATGAACACGATCGACGTGCCACCGGCCCGCAGTTCACGCATGACCCGCATCAGGTCGTCGATCTCCTGCGGCGTGAGCACGGCGGTGGGTTCGTCCAGGATGAGCACGCCGGCATTGCGCAACAGTGCCTTGAGAATCTCCACGCGCTGCTGGACGCCGACCGGCAGGTCCTGGACGTACGCGTCCGGGTCCACGTCCAGTCCGTACTGCTCAGACAGTTCTCGTACGCGCGTGCGGGCGGCGCGCCGGTTGAGCCGGCCGAACGGGCCGGAGGTGGTCTCGTTGCCGAGCATCACGTTCTCGGCGACGGTGAAGACCGGGACGAGCATGAAGTGTTGGTGGACCATCCCGATACCGGCCGCGATCGCGTCGTTCGGGCCGCGGAACCGACGCACGGTTCCGTCCACGACAATCTCGCCCGCATCTGGTTGCAGCAGACCGTAGATCACGTTCATCAGCGTCGACTTGCCGGCACCGTTCTCACCGAGCAATCCGTGGATCTCACCGGGCTCCACGGTCAGGTCGATCGAATCGTTCGCGACCACCGGCCCGAACGCCTTGCTGATGCCGCGTAGTTCCAGTCTCACCCGCGAAGCACTCCTGCCCTGTCTGCCCCTGACGCACGCCGGGTTGCGGCAGCGTCAAGAGTATCGGCGCAAACATCCGAAAAGACGGCGGCGCTGCGCCGGTCGCGAGAC
>JBDTDN010000202.1:0-11764 GCA_039923055.1 Jatrophihabitantaceae bacterium | reverse complement strand
AGCCGAGGCGTTGGCCGAACAGTCGGCGACCGGCGATGATTCCGGATCGGTGACAGGTGATCACGTGGTGCGACCAGCGGCTCGAACCGGGTAGGGTCCGGCTTTTCGCCCAACGCAGATCGTCGGCCGAAGGGATCGTCATGCATGCACTGGTCACCGGCGGGCTGGGCTACATCGGTCACGCAGTCACCCATGACCTAACCATGGCGGGCTGGGACGTCACGATCCTCAGCAGTCGGCAAGCCACCGGTTCGGCTCCGCCACCGCATGGCGCCACGGTCGTCTACGGCGACCTGCTCGAGCGGGACCGCCTTACGCAAATCTTCGCCGAGAACGACTTCGACACCGTGATCCACCTCGCGGGACTGGCCCGGGCGCGTGAGTCGTTCGAGATGCCGTTGGCCTATTTCGACGTGAACGTCGGAGGGACGGCGAACCTGCTGCGGGTGATGGACGCGCTGCCCGACGACCGGCGGATGCCCACCCTCGTCTACACGTCCACAACGCTGGTCTACGGCTCGCGAGTGGTCGGGGCGGTCGACGAGAACGCTGACCCATCTCCGGAGAGCCCTTACGCGGACAGCAAGGTTGCGGCGGAGCGGCTTATCCTCGCGCACGCGACAACCGGTCGGCTGGGTGCCGTCATCCTGCGCGTGTTCAACGTGGGCGGCGGCATCGACGGCGTGTGCGACACCGACCCGACACGGATCATCCCGGCCCTACTGCGGGTCGCGGCGGACGATTCGAAGTCTGCGACCCTGGTAGGCAACGGCACCGCGATGCGCGACTTCGTCCACGTCGGCGACGTCGCGCGTGCGATCCGGATGGCGACGGTAGGTGTTCGCCGGGGCGCGTGCCCGATCTACAACATTGGCAGTGGCGTCGGATCGCGGATCATCGACGTGTTCACCTGCGTAGAGGAAGTGGTCGGCCGCGAGTTCGACATCGGCCACACGCCACAGGAAGGTGCACCGGGCCGGCTGATCGCGGACATCTCCTACGCCGACCGCCAACTCGGCTGGGTGCCGGAGCAGTCGGATCTGCGGACGATCATCTCCGACGCCTGGAAGTTCTGGCCGGGCCGTAACTGACGTACTCCGCCCCTGAGCCAGAAGTACGGTGCCCAGATGTGCGGCGAGCACCGCGAGGGTAGCCTCGCGGGCGGGCTCCCGATCGTGTGACCGGAGGAAATTCTGTGGCAAGTGTTGACCAGGCTGTCCCTGCAGGAGCGCGGCTCCTGACTGAGCCGCCCGCGCCGGTCGCCCCGCCGGCCGGTGTCCGAGCCAAGGCCAAGGCGATCCTGCCGGGCTTTGCCGTCAAGGGCATCGACCGACTGCTGTTCGGTGTGCGTGCGCGCTTCGTTCAGGCCGTCCACGGGTTCTTCGGTCTGCTCGGCTTCAACATCGTCAAGAAGGCCGACTATTACTCGACGCTGCCAGTATTGAGTGAGATAAAGGCGACGCGGGCGCGTTGGGATCGCCCGAGCGACCTGGCCGGAATCGACGTCGACCTGCCGGCGATGAAGCAACGGCTGCTAGCACTGGCCGATCGCTGGGAGGCTGACTTCCACGCCGGCACCGGTGACTATGTGGCGAACACGCGGCAGGGCTTCGGTCCGGGCTATCCGAAGTTCGATGCCCGCACGCTCTACTACATGCTTCGCGAGCACAAGCCGGCCGCCTATCTCGAGGTCGGCTCGGGGCTCTCGACCTATTACGCGACCCTGGCGGCGCGCCGCAACGCGGACGACGGCAAGCCCCTGCAGATCACCTGCATCGAGCCCTACCCGTTCGATGCGCTGACCGCGATGGACGGCATCGATCTGATCAAGGGCTTTGTGCAGGACGTCCCGGTATCGCGGTTCGAGGCGCTCAACGCAGGCGATGTGCTGTTCATCGACTCCTCGCATGCCCTGAAGATCGACAGCGACGTCGCTTATCTGTTCTTGGAGGTGCTGCCGCGGATCAAGCCCGGCGTGTTCGTGCACATCCACGACGTGCCGTTCCCGTTCAACGTGCCGTTCCCGTCCAGCACCTGGTTGTTCGGCGAGCGGTGGCCGGTGTACTGGAACGAGGCGATGGTCGTGCAGACGTTCCTGGCCTTCAACTCGGCGTTCGAGGTGCTGCTGTCGACACCGCTGCTGCGCCATGACGACGAGGCATTCCTGTCTAGCCGGTTCGCCGACTACACGCCGGTAGCCAAGGACGCCAACCCGTGCTCGTCCCTCTGGCTCAAGCGGGTGAGCTAGCTCGTGCCACCGGCCCGGAGAGCAGTGCCGAAACCGTTGCCGTTACCGATACGCGTGCTCGTCAAGGGCGCGTCCACCGTCATCGCAATGTCCGAGGTCGGTGCACCGCGGGAGGAGTTCACGTTCCCGCGCGCGATCGAGGCGACGCTGCTGCAAGCCGGGCACCCAGTGGACGTGCACACCTTCGGCGTTGCATCCGAGCGAACCAAGACGACGTTGCGCACCTGGGAGAGCGAGATCATGGCGTGGTCGCCGGATGTCGTCATCCTGGTCTACGGGCATTACGAGAGCATCCATTTCATCCTGCCGTGGTGGCTGGAACGGCATGCCAATAGCCTGCGCCGCAGGCCCGGCAAGGTCCGCGAGACGTACCGGGCGCGGCTGCTGCGCCCGATCTGGATGGCATTGGCCAAGCTGCAGGCCAAGCTGGACCTCCGGCTGAACTCGCTCATGTTTGCCTCGCGCCCGAAGCGGGTGGCGGCCGATCTGGAGCGCCTGATCACGCATGCCAGCGGAGTCAGCAGCCCGTTGATCATCCTGCTCGAACTGCTGCCGCCCACCGGTAAGGGCCGCTCCTGGTTTCCAGGCATGACGGAGCGGATCGACATGATGAATCAGACGATCGCGGCCATGGTCGCCCGGCTGGACAACCCGAACGTGCGGATCTTCCCGGTCAGCGACGCCGTCACCCGGCATGTTCCCGAGGGCGAGAATCCGACGCCTGACGGCTTCCATTACACGGCCACGCTCCATCGCGAAGTCGGCAAGGAACTGGCTGCGGAGATTCTGTCGTGGGTCGAGAAGCAACCCCATCTACAACTTTGATCAAGCCTGTCCGCACGGCATGTGGCATCATGACGCCCATGCCTCAGCAAGTTGAATTGGTACTGCCCTGCGCCCACGACGAGGTGGACTGATGTCCATGAGCGGACGCGAGCGGGCCCTACATAACCTCAAGCGTGTCGTCGAGTCGCCCAAAGCATTCTCAAACTGGCCGAAGGTTCTCGTGGACATGAGCCTGGGCCACTTTGGCCGCGGTCCCGAGTCGCTGAGTTTCGCCACCCGTACCGGACTGCGGATCGACTGCCCGAACGTGCCGGGCGCACGGGTGCCGGTGTACGAGATCTTCGCCGAGGACTGCTACCGCTTCGACTGGATCCTGGGTTCGCTCAAGGACCGTCCGATCCGGGTCATCGACATCGGCGGGCATGTCGGCACGTTTGCGTGTCGGCTCGCGCAGGTGCATCCCAAGGCCACTATCGAGGCGTACGAACCGTCGCCGACGACCGCGCGCTATCTCCGAAAGAACGTCGAGCAGAATGCACTGGCCGACCGGATCACAGTTTCTGAGCTCGCGCTCGCGGCCGAGACCGGCTTCGCGGAACTGGACGACAACGGTGGCGGCAGCGGGCTGAACGGTCTGGTGTCGACGGGCCGCGGCAGTTCGGCCACCAGTACCAAGGTGCAGACCATCGCGTTCGATGAGGTCGTCGCGCAGCCAGGAGCGCCTATCGACTTCATGAAGATCGACTGCGAGGGTGGCGAGTACGACCTGATCTACGGTTCGTCCCCGTCCAGTTGGGACTCCGTGCAGCGTGTGGTCATCGAGTACCACCCGGTGCCGGGACAGACATGGAGCAAGCTGCGGGACTGGTTCGCCGGTGTCGGGCTGAACGTCGTCGCGCACAAGCCGGAGAACGCCCAACTCGGTTCGGCGTGGCTGTCCCGTGAGCCGTTGGCCGCGTTCGGCACCAGCTGACGATGGTCCGTCTGCCGCCGCGGCTGCGGCCGTACTTTCCGCATCTCAAGGCGGTGTACACCCAGTCCACGCGGTTCGCGGCACCCATAAACCGGCAGTTAGGGCGGCTGCGTGGCGGTCATCTGCCCACCGGTTCGGTGGCGACGATGGAGTTGGCGGCTGAATCGACCGGCGGGCGTAGCGTCCTGGCCAGGCCGGCGGAGACGATCAGCCGGGTCGGTGCCCACGGTCTGCCGCCAGCGCATCCGATGTTCTGCTCGTTCCAGGAGACGATCCCACGCGTTGCGATCGCCGAACTCCCGAACGGCAGAGTGCTCGGAACACAGAGCGCGGTCATCACGGCCAACGGCGATATTCTCCAGGAGCTCAGTGCCTACTTCGGCACCACACGCCCGCAGGAGCATCCGCTGTTCCTGAACCCGTTCCCAGGCGATCCGCGACAGGTGTCCGGGCGCCTGGGAGTGCTAGCGACGCGCGGCGACCAGAACTATTACCACTTCCTCGTCGACGCCCTGCCACGACTGGCGCTGTTCGCTCAGGCGCAGCAGATCGATCCGCCTGAGCATTGGTACGTACCCGCGGCGCAACCGTTTCAGCGTGAGTTGCTCGAACTCATCGGCCTGCGCGAACCGGACTACATCGACAGTGTGGCCTTCCCGCACGTGCAGGCGCAGACGTTGGTCGTGCCGGGGCTGCCGTCCACGACCGTGACGAACCCGCCGTGGGTCGTCGGCTGGCTGAGGGGCAAGTTGCTGGCAGATCGCTCGCCGATCGAGCCCACCGAGTCGATCTATGTCACCCGGGGCAGCGCCGCCAACAACAGGGTCGTGACGAACGAAGCCGAAGTGGTCGAGTCGTTGGCCGCCCGCGGGTTCACCGTCATCGACCCTGGACGAA
This sequence comes from Jatrophihabitantaceae bacterium, assembly GCA_039923055.1. Classification (GTDB taxonomy): domain Bacteria; phylum Actinomycetota; class Actinomycetes; order Mycobacteriales; family Jatrophihabitantaceae; genus DASXYU01. Next base: position 6,860 of record JBDTDN010000202.1, on the reverse strand, counting down.
TGAGCGTCACTGAACAGATCGACGCGTTCGCGCGTGCGGCGCTGATTGTGGCACCGCACGGTGCGGCGCTGACAAACTTGATCTTTGCTAGTCCCGGATCCGCCGTGGTCGAGTTGCTGCCGAGCGGTGCGGTGCTGCCGAACTGCTACTGGACGCTGGCCGACAATGTGCCTGGCCTGCAGTACCGCTACCTGCTGAGCGGCGGACGTCCCGCGGCGGCGCGTCTGGCCGCGGCGCTCGTCAGCGACATCGTCGTGGACCTGCCGCAACTTGACCGGTTACTTGACGAGTTGGTCGCCCGACGGGCGCATTCGGGTGACAACGGCAGCACGCGGGAACGGCAATGACGTAAGCCTCAGCAAGGCCAGTTAGCATCTGTCCAGGAATCCGATCCCGGACCATGATCATTCTCTACCAGCCTCGTACATCTAGAAAGGTGTCACTGTGACGCTTCGCGGTTACCTGCGAATCCTTCGCGAGCAATGGTGGCTGGTTGCGCTCATGACCGTCGCGGCGATCGCCGTCGCCGTCGCCATCACCGCGTTGACATCCGACGAATACAGCGCCGACGCGCGCGTGCTGGTGTCAGCGAGCGGCACGTACGACCCTCTCGCCCAGGCGCAGACCATCGCCTATGTCCAGACGCAGGTGCAGACGTACGCGAACGTGATCAGCTCGCCGGATGTCCTGCACGCGGTGCAGAAGGACCTCAACCTGCAGATCAGCGACTCGGACCTGAAGTCCAAGCTGAGTGCGTCGGTACCGACCGCCGAGTCGATCATCGACGTGAAGGCCACCGACGGCTCGCCCGCCGTTGCGGCAGCGATCGCGAACTCCGCCGCAACCGCCCTAGTCGCGGCAGTTCAGAAGTACTCCACTTCGGCCCGCCTATTTCCGATCGGACCTGCCACAGCACCGTCCTCGCCCGACTCGCCGCAGCCGGTGCTGAATATCGCGCTGGGCCTTCTCGTCGGCTTGCTGGTCGGCATTGCCCTAGCGGTCACCCGCGATCTGCTCGACAACCGGGTCAAGGATCCGGAGGTGCTGTCCAGGGCGGCCGGTTCGCCGGCAATGGGCGTCGTCGTGGAGGACTCTCGTACCAACGAACACGTGATCGCCACCCGCGCGGGGCCACGCAATGTCCGTGCCGAGAACTTCCGGCAGATGCGCGCCAACCTGCAGTTCGCCAACGTCGATGAGCATCCCCGCGTCATCGCCGTCGCCAGTTCGATTCCGGGCGAGGGCAAGACGACCGTCGCGATCAACCTCGCCTCCACTCTTGCCGAAGCGGGTTTCACGGTCTGCTTGGTCGACGCCGATCTGCGCCGCCCGACCATCGCGAAGGTCCTGGGCCTGCTGAGTCCGGTCGGGCTGACCAGTGTGCTCGTCCACCAGGTCGATCTCGGCGAGGCGTTGCAGAGCGCCGGGCCCGGGTTGTTCGTGCTCACCTCGGGACCGACACCGCCGAACCCCAGCGAGGTGCTCTCCTCCTCCTACGTCCGCGACGTAGTGCGCTCGCTGCTCGACCGGGTCGATTACGTCGTACTGGACACCGCTCCACTGCTGCCGGTGGCCGATGGCTTCGAGGTCGCCGCGCTCGCGGACGGGACGCTGCTGGTGGCCCGGCAGGGCGTCACGACCGACACGCAGGTCAAGCGTGCTGCCAGCGGGCTTCGGCGGGTCGACGCGAAGATCCTGGGAGTCGTGCTCAACCGGGTCACCCATCGCCGTAATGACGAATACGGGTACACGTACTACGCCGCCGAGGAGAAGAAGCCGTCCCGTTCGCGCCGTGGAGTGAAGACGAAGTAGGTTTCTGGATGGCGGGTCGGAAGAACTCGTTCTACTCTTAGAGCCTCGCGACGACTCGCTAGCGGGATTAGCTGTTTGGAGGAATGTCTCGTATGAGCACGGTAGATGTGGTCGTTACCGGCGCCGGTGGATTCATCGGTGGTCATTTGGTCGCGGATCTGCTCCGGCAGGGCAAGTCCGTCCGCGGTGTCGACCTCAAGCCGCTCGACGAGTGGTGCCAGATCAGTCCGGACGCGCAGAGCATCCAGGGCGACGTCTCCTTGCTCGAGCAGGCACGCGCGGCCGTCGACGGTGCTGGCTACGTCTACAACCTGGCCGCCGACATGGGTGGAATGGGCTTCATCGAGAACAACAAGGCCGCCTGCATGCTGTCAGTGCTACAGAGCACCCACGTGCTGCAGGCCGCCAAGGAGTCCGGCGTCGAGCGGTATTTCTATTCCTCCTCCGCCTGCGTCTACGCGGCCGAGCACCAGAGGAGCCCCGACGTCGTCCCGCTGCGCGAGCAAGATGCCTACCCGGCGATGCCGGAGGACGGATACGGCTGGGAGAAGCTGTTCAGCGAGCGGATGGCGCGGCACTTCCTGGAGGACTACGGCGTCCAGACGCGGGTCGCGCGCTACCACAACGTCTACGGCGAACTCGGCACCTGGGACGGCGGCCGTGAGAAGGCGCCGGCGGCGGTGTGCCGCAAGGTAGCGACCGCTTCGATCACCGGCGAGCACACCATCGGCATCTGGGGCGACGGTACGCAGACGCGCACGTTCATGTACATCGACGACTGTGTCAAGGGCACCCAGTTGATCGCGAACAGCAACGATCCGTCGCCGGTGAACTTGGGTAGCGACGAACTGGTCACTATCAACGGCTTGGTCGACATCGTCGAGAAGATTGCCGGTGTGAGCCTGGACCGGCAGTACGACCTGACGGCGCCGCAGGGTGTCCGGGGTCGCAGTAGCGACAACACCCAGATCAAGGAGCGCTTCAACTGGGCGCCTCCTACCACGCTCGTCGACGGCTTGGAACGGACGTATGCGTGGGTGTACGACCAGGTCAAGACCTCACTTGCATAGCGCCTGCATGAAGCACTGAACGCACATTTGTCTACACTCATAACGCGGTTTTGTCCGGTTCGTTAACTGAGGCAGCCTGCACCAACACGCCCACCGTGGCGGATCCCGGGAGAGAACGATGCGCCGAATTCTTGTTGCTGCCCTAGCGGGCATCGCGACGCTGCTGGGTTGCGTCGTGTGGGGTAGTGCCGCCGCGACGGCGTACCCCGTCACCACCTGTTCGCAGGTGGCGACGAGCACCACATCGCCTTATGTCGGCGAGGTGTTCGAGGTGTCAGGCGCGGGTTACCACGCGAACGAGGACGTGAAGATTTACGTCGGCGGCACCGTGACGCATCGCTCGGGCACCACCTGTGGCCTGATCCTGACCGGAGGCACGTTCGTGGGCACGGGACACACCGGCGGCAGCGGCGCGTTCGACCCGCCAGTCACCATGCCCAACCTGATCGGCAAGCAGTCGCTCACCGGAATCGGCGCCAGCGGCGCCGATGATGACATCAGCTCGATCTTTTTGACCGTGCAGGCGAAGTCGGGCCCGAGCCAGGGTGCCGGTGGCGCCAGCGTAGGTCCGAGCCAAGGTGCCGGTGTCGCTGGTGGCCATGACAGTGGAAGCGGTGGCGGTCTGCCGTTCACCGGTGTGCCACTGATCGCCCTCATCGTGCTCGCGCTTGCGCTCATCGGCGGTGGAACTGCCTTCACCGTGAGTGCGCGCCGCCGCGGGACTTCCTCCGCGCACGCCTAGCATCGTGCCGTCAGCGAGTCAGGGCTGCGGCGCACGATGCAGGTGACCAGACGGAATTCGCGGGTCCTGTTCAGGACGCGGCTGAAATATCTGTGGGCAAGCCGACGCTTCCGCCGCGGACTGGTATTCGGGACCGGCGGCCTGCTGCTGGCCGCGTTGGCGTGGATCGCCGTTACTGGGCTGCTGGCAGAGCAGCAGGGCCGCGCGATTCAGGCCAAGCTACGGCAGGTGCAGATGCTCGTCAGTTCCGGCCAACTCGATTCCGCCGCGAAGGTTGCCGCGGAGATTTCCCCGATGGCCAAGCGCGCCGATCTGCTGACCAGCGGACCAGCATGGTGGCTGGCCGCGCACGTGCCGTATTTCGGTGATCCGGCCGAGGTCGTGCGCGGGACGACGCAGACCGCGAAGGACCTTGCGGTGAACGGCCTGCCGAGCCTGTTGAAGGTGGCGGCCACCGTCGACCCGTCGACGTTGCGGACCGCTGGCGACACCATCAACATCAAGGCTCTGATCGCCGCCGGGCCGGAACTGAACACTGCCTCGGCTGTGCTGTCCACGGCGGTTCGGCACATGGCCGCCCTGCCAGCCGGTACCTGGGCCGGTCCGGTGAATTCTGCGAGCGTCAACTTTCGGACCCAGCTACAGGCCATCGCCAACTACGTCGATGCCGGCGCCCGAGCGGTCGAGGTGCTACCGCCCATGCTTGGCTCCAGCACGCCCAAGCGCTATTTCATCGGGTTGCAGAACGAGGCGGAACTGAGGGGTACCGGTGGCCTGCCAGGCGCGTTCGCCATTGCCGTTGCCAGTCACGGCAAGATTACGTTCACACACTTTCTGAGCGATGCCGCGCTGCTGCCGCCCAATCCAAACCACACCATCGACACGGGTCTGAATTTCGGGGCAGGCTACAACGCCGCGTATGGCGCCTCGTTGCCGACGCAGACGATCACTGACTCCAACGTCAGCCCGAACTTCCCGTACGCGGCGCAGATCTGGGCGAGGATGTGGGAACGGGTCAGCGGTGAACACGTCGACGGTGCGCTCGCCGTGGATCCGACGACGCTGGCGTACTTCCTGGCGGCCAGCGGTCCGGCCGCGCTACCTAGTGGGGGCACCGTGGACAGTGCGAACGTCGTCTCGCTCACCCAGCGCGATGCGTACACACTTTTCAGCGACAACGACCAGCGCAAGGACTTTCTGGTTGCCGTCCTCAAGGCGGCCTCGACCAAGCTGACCTCAGGTTCGGGGACCGCGCAGAACATCACCCGCGCCTTCGTCCAGACCAGCCAGCAGCAACGGATGCTCGTCTGGAGTTCGGACCCTAAGCTGCAAAAGCTCATCGCGCAGACCGACTATGCGGGCGCGATACCGCAGACTGCCGCACCATTCGTCGGGCTGGTCCTGAACAATGCCTCGTCCGGCAAGCTCGACTACTACCTCGTCCGTACGTTGACGTACGTCCGCACCGGCTGCGGATCCATGCGAGATGTCCGGGTCACGATCACGCTGACGAACAACGCGCCCGCGTCCGGCCTGCCGCCGTATGTATATGCCCGCCTGGACAAGAACCCGCCACCGAACGCACAGCCCGGCGACAGCCGCACGCTGCTCGACTACTACGCGACCAAGGGCGCGCAACTGGAGAGCGTCAGCCTCAACGGCGTTCCCTCGACCGCGAACCTGCAGAACGACCTGGGGCATCCGATCTTCCGGATGGACCTCGAGTTGCCACGGAGTACGACCCAGACGATCGAGCTCCACCTGCGCGAGCCCGCCGGAACCGGGGCCCCGATCATCTGGCGCCAGCCCGGTGTGACGCCGTTGTCAGTCGCCTCGGCGAACCAGGCGTGCGGCTGACGTAATTTGCGCGCCGCTCTTGCGCAGGCCCCGCGCGCCGCAGATCTGCTGCCACAATCCGTTCTGCGGCTAGATGCAGCACTGACCGAGTAGGTCGGTCGGTCGCTGGTTGGCAAGGTAGAGTTTGGCCTCGTGCCGCACGCTCGGGCACACGCCGCCTTAGCTCAGTTGGTAGAGCACCTCACTCGTAATGAGGTTGTCCGGAGTTCGATTCTCCGAGGCGGCTCCGAGAATCATTGACGTGGCGGTCCGGACCGGGACTGCCTGGGTAAGCAGCGTTGTCGCGGTCGAGTGCCGCGCATCATGCAACCGGGCACTGCGGACATCCGCTGGCATCAGCAGTCCGTGCCACCTTTGCCGACTGCGAGCGAGCGGCTCGCCGCAACGCCCTGTTCAACGATCACGCAATGCTGACTTGCGCACTCGCCTGCCGAAGTCTGTGTTGCAGCTGCGGCGGCCTTGCGGAAAGATCCATTTGCCACGAAGTGACGAAATTGGTCCTCTTGATGGTGGAGCAGGGCGATCGGACCTTCCACGAAACGAGCACGCGCATGCAACGAAGCCTCACCACCATGGTCAAGACGGGTACCCAGACATCCCGGGCGAGCGCGGGGTGGGTGACGCTTCTCGACCGGTGTCCTTGTCGGGCTGTGGTGGCGGGGTTGGTGGCGGGTTTGTTGGCTGCTGGGGTGGGTGTGATGCTGCCAGTCTCGGCGGTTGCTGCGAGCCCGACGGCGCCGACGGGCCAGACGCGGTATGCCTATCCCAATGGCACGGCCCAGCCCGACATTGGGACGCCCGTGAACCCACACCCACCCGTCCTACCAACCTGCGTGTCCACCAGCAGTAACCAGGCTGAGGAGTGCAACCTGGACGTTGCGTTGGGTGTCGCGGAGTCCGGCGACACGATTGTGCTCGAAGCCGACCCGGGCGGTGGCGCCACGTTCACCACGACCACCGGTTGGACGGTGGGCTCCGGGTTGAATGGGTCGAACTTGAACCTGAGCATTGAGCCGGCGCCCGGGGTTCCCGCAGTCCTGGACGGGCAGCACACCGCTGAGTTCCTGTTGGTCCATCCCTTTGCCGGATCGTTGACCGTCACCGGTGTCACCTTCGAAAACTCCGTCTCCAACCACGCCGGGGGTGGCGGGATTTTTAATAACGTCGGGTCGCTGACGGTGGCCAACTCGACGTTCACCGATAACACCACCACCGGCGGCTCCTCGTTGGGTGGCGGGATTGTCAACGGTCATGGGTCGGTGTCGGTGTCCAACTCGACGTTCACCGATAACACCACCAGCGGCGAGACTACGGTCGGTGGCGGGATCGTCACCTCAGGCGGATCGGTGTCGGTGGCCGACTCGACGTTCACCGGTAAT
>JBDTDN010000201.1:0-9952 GCA_039923055.1 Jatrophihabitantaceae bacterium | reverse complement strand
GATCGGTCAGCGTCCGGCCGGTCCGCCACCGAGCTTCGCCGAGTACGACGATGAACCGGCCGAAGCCGCCTCCGTAGCCGCACAGTGTCGACAGTTGATCCAGGACGGTACGCCGCCCGCCGAGATTGCGATCTTGTTCCGGATCAATGCCCAGTCGGAGGTGTATGAGACCGCGCTGTCCGATGCTGGGGTCGCGTACGTGCTGCGCGGTGGCGAGCGGTTCTTCGACCGGCCGGAGATTCGGCAGGCTCGCCTGGTGCTGCGCGGCGCTGCGCGTGGGGGACAGGTCGAGGACAAGCTTCCCGACGCCGTCCGCTCGGTGCTCACCAGCCTGAACTGGCACGCGGACGCCCCGCCGACCGGTGGCACCGCTCGCGAACGCTGGGAATCGCTTGCTGCGCTGGTGAATCTCGCCGAGGATCTCGTCGCGACGATGCCCGATGCACACCTCCCCGAACTTGTCGCCGAACTCGACGCCAGAGCCAACGCCCAGCATGCCCCGACCGTCCAGGGCGTCACGCTCGCCTCGCTGCATTCGGCCAAGGGTCTGGAGTGGGAGGCCGTCTTCCTCGTCGGGCTAACGGACACGACCCTGCCGATCCAGCACGCGACGACCGATGCCCAGATCGCCGAGGAGCGACGGCTGTTGTATGTCGGCATCACCCGCGCACGCGAACAGTTGGCGCTGTCCTGGGCGCTGGCGCGCAGCCCCGGCCAGCGGCGCGGACGACGGCCCAGCCGATTCCTGGACGGCCTGCGCCCCTACGTCCAGCGGGACGAGGCGTCCAAGCCGAAGAAGAAACGGAGCGCGCCCGAAGCAGAGGACGCGGCCCTGTTCGGCCGACTGCGGGTCTGGCGCAAGGCCCAGGCCGAGGCGCAGAAGGTGCCGCCGTACGTCGTGTTCAGCGACGCCACCCTCGTCGCGATCGCCGACGCCCGCCCGGACTCCCGCGCCGCGCTGGCCCGGATCTCCGGCGTCGGTATGGTCAAGCTGGACCGCTACACCGCACCGCTACTGGCCGTACTCGGCGGCGCGGACCCGGCGGCCGTCCCAGCCGTCGTCGTGGAATAGGCACTGACATGTGCACCCTGATCTGCCGTTGGGCGCCGGACGCCACGTACCCGATCCGGATGCTGGCGCTGCGAGATGAGTTGGCCAGTCGGGCCTTCGACCTGCCCGGCGCGTGGTGGCCTGATCAGTCCAGCGTGATCGGTGGGCGGGACAGGCAGGCGGGTGGCACGTGGTGTGCCAGCGACATCACTACCGGTGTCAACGCTGTCGTCCTCAATCGCCCGGAGAAACGCGAGGCGGCGCCGGGGGCGGCCAGTCGCGGCGTGCTGCCCTTACGGGCGCTGTCGCACGGCGAACGCTGGGCGCAAGGGTTGGACGTCAAGTCGATGGCCGGTTTCAACCTCGTCCTGGCCGGCCCGACCTCGCTCACCTGGTGGTCCTACGACGGCCAGTCCCTGCAACGAAACTCTCTTGTGCGTGGGACGTACGTCTTCACACCACGCGGTCTGACGGACGGCGCCGATCCCCGATTCGACGGTGACCTGGACGATCCCACGCGAGCCGACGAGCGATCCTTCGCGCAGGTGTGGGGTCCATGGCTGACCAGCCTGCGGCGCACCGAACCTGTGGCGGATCCGACGGCACTGCTCGTCGAGGTCCCGATCGAGCAGGACACGTACGGCACCGTGTTCGGGCAATTCATCGCCGCGCAGGCCGGATCGCTCCGCGTGGACTATCTGACCGATCCGACTCACGACCGTGACCGCCGCTGGACCACGACATACTGGCCCGACTGAGCGTCAGTCGAATTCGGTGTCCGGCGCCAGCGCGGCGCGCGGCACCAACGCCGTCACCAGTGCCGCAATCAGGATCAACAGCGCCGAGACGAGCAGCGCCGCGTGCAATCCGCCTCGGAACGCCGTCGTCGCCGCGTCCACGAGCGGCTTGATCACCGCCGGTGGATGCGCAATGTTGAATCCGGCCGCGTCGCTGCCGCCGGTCTGCAGCATGGTGATGATGAAGTCCTTGCCGGCGCCGGCGATGCCTTGCTGCTCAAGTGACTGCCCGAAGTTGCTCGTCAGATGCGCGTTCACGAGCCCACCCAGAGCCGCGACGCCGATGACGGCACCCACCTGACGTGCAGTGTTCGTGGCACCGGCGGCCATGCCCGAGTGGGCAGCCGGGACATGACCGAGCACGGCCGCGGTCAGTGGCACCACCGCGATGCCGAAGCCGAAGCCGGCGACGGCCAGGGCGAAGGCGAGCATTCCGAAGGAGGGGTGTGCGTCGATCGTGGATCGGGTGAACAGGATGCCGATCGCGCTGAGGGTGCAGCCGGTGATCATCGGCCCGCGCGGGCCGAGCAGCCCGACCCAGAAGCCAGAACCCACCGAACCGGCGACGATAAGGCCCGCCATCGGCCCGAACACACCGGCCATCTGCCAACCCGAATATCCGACGACGATATCCAGGTATAGCGCGCAGAAGAAGAAGATCGAGAAGACGCCGAAGTAGACGGCAAACGCCACGAACAGTGCGCTACTGACCGCCGGCCCCTTCAGGTAGGACATGTTCAGCATCGGATTCTGCACGTGCAGTTCCACGATGACGAACGCGATCAGCGCCAGTCCACTCAGGACGAACAGGCTGACAATCCACCATGCGCTATACCCGTACTGTTCGCCCGAGATGCCCGCATAGATCAGGCTTCCGAGCAGCACGGCCCCGAGCAGGAACCCGCCGCCGTCCATCCGACCAGGTTGTGGATCGGAACTGTTTGGCACGAACACGGCTGCTACGACGAACAGCAGCCCGCCCAGCGCCAGGTTGAACCAGAACACCGTCCGCCAGTCACCGATCCCGACGAGCAACCCGCCGATCACTGGGCCCAGTGCGAGCGACAACCCGGACACTGCGGCCCAGGCCCCCAATGCCCGGGCCCGCTGTTGCCGATCGCTGTACAGGTGTCGGATCACCGACAGCGTGCCGGGTTCGGATGCGGCCGCGCCGATGCCCATCACGGCGCGACCGGCGATCAGCCAGCCGACGCTCGGCGCCAGCGCGCACACCACCGAACCGCCGCAAAAAACGACGATGCCCCCAAGCATGATCCACTTGCGACCGAACCGGTCGCTGAGCGTGCCGGCAATCAGCATCAGGCTCGCGAACACCAGCGAGTACGAGTTCACGACCCACTGCAGCGGGATCACGCCCGCACCGAGTTCGTACTGGATGTTGCCGAGCGCGACGCTGACGATCGTGGTGTCCAGGAACGTCAGGAACAGCACCGCGAGAACCGTCGTCAGAGCTACGGCGCGCGGCACCGATCGCTTGCCGACGACGGTCTGGATCACGTCCGGACGCTACAGACGCTATTTCGGCAGTGTGGTTGTCGCCGCGGTGTTGCATACCGGCGGGGCGCTGTTCTGCATCGCGAGCAGGCCGCAGAAGGTGGTCCCAGCGACCTTCCAGGTGCCGTTCTCGCGAATCGCGTACCCCGCCGTGTTGGGCAGGATCGGGCTGCCGTTGATCGACAGCGTGAACACCACCTTCGCGGTGTTGGGCGATTGCAGGGTGACCGAGGTGACTGCCGCGCTCGCGCCTTGGGCAAGTGAGGACTTGGCCTGAGACTCGATCGTGGCCTTGAACTGTGCCCCGTTCTGAAGCAGGGAGATGCTCACGTTCTCTGGCGTCGCACTGGCGAAGACCTTGGCGTAGGCGTCCTTGATCGCCGCCGTGGTCTGCGCGTCCGCATCGCCGACCGTGGTGGTCGCCGGTGGGGTGCTCTGGCTCGACGGCGGGTTCGAGGAGACGCCGATGTGCTGCGCAGCGGGCTTTGAACTGCTGCATGAGGCCAGCGCGAGGGCAGCCAGGGCGGCGAACGCACTGGCGCCGACGCGTTGGCCGAGCCCGGGGCGGGGTCTGAAGTCGATCATGTGTCCTCCTGCGTGCAGGTTACTGAGTCGTCCCGCTATTACTACCGCGACGGTGTTCAGCAGGCTCACATTGGCCCCGGCAAGTTGCTCGTAATTAAATAACTTGCCCGGCGCTCCTACCCTTGGTTAACCTGCTACCAGACGCGCGCGTTATCGCACGCTGAATACGGACGACCGATGTCGACAGGAGGTGGCCAGCATGGAGATCAACACGACGATCACGATGCCGTTCACCATGTCGCCGGTTGCCATCTCGCCGTCCTCGTGGCTCCCGGCCTCGGCACATCACGCTGATCCGGCCAGCACGGGCGCCCGCGTCCGCACCTTCGCCGGTAACGCCAAGCAGGACCGTCCTCCTCGAGGGGTTCCACACTGATCACCGTCAGTGCAGGCTCCTTGAGGCCGCGGCTCCCACTTGGGAACCGCGGCCTTGTTGTTTCTCACCCCACCACCCACAAAGAAGGAGGTGACCCGACGTGTTGACTCAACTCGCGCCAGAAGCGCTCACGGCCTTTGCGCTCGGGCTAGACCCGCTCGCCAAGGAGTGTCCGGACGACGTGCCCTGCAGGGTGCAGAATCCCGACCTCTGGTTCGCTGAAACCCCCGCCGTCCTGGAGCAGGCCAAGGCATTGTGCCTGGACTGCCCGGCCCGGCTCGCCTGCCTGTCCGGAGCCCTGGACCGTCGGGAGCCGTGGGGCGTCTGGGGTGGCGAGATCTTCGAGCGCGGCGCGATCGTCGCGCGTAAGCGTCCCCGCGGCCGTCCCCGTAAGGACGACCGAACCGAAGAAGTGGCCGCATGAACGACATCTCGTTAGCGAATCGTCGAGCATGACAGCGGTCGGAGCAACGACATTAGCCCGCAACCGCGGGACCACAGTCTTGAGGAGTAACGACATGTTCACCATGCACGAAGCACTTGCGCGAGAGCATATGCGCGAGCGAGAACAGCAGGCGTGCCGGGCGCGGCAGTCGCACCTGGCACATGAACTGGCCGCGGCACACAGGTGGCGTTACCTGGCCGCACGCGCGAGCGCGGCGCATCAGCGTCATGCCCGGCGGGCCGAACGGGCAGCGGAAGCCGCTGCCCTGGCAGCGGCGCGCTAGCTGAATGCAGCGGCACGCTAGCCGCGCACGCAGGACGGCCGCCGGATCACTTCGATCCGGCGGCCGCTTCGTGTCGGTGCGCTACCAGAGCGACATCGAGCGGTGGAAGATGCCGCTCAGATCTTCTGCGGTGACCGGAAGCGGCGCGGTCGCCAGCAAACGCTGCTGCTTCAGTGCGCCCTCGACCAACTCATCCACGTCGGCGGCACCGAAGCCCACCGCGCCGACGCCGTCGGGGATCGCGATATCGCGCATGAGCCGGGTGAGGATCGCGGGCAGCAGGGCCGCGGCATCGTTCGGGACGTCCGCACCTGGGTCGAGCAACTGGGCCGCGCGGAGATGCCGCTCCGGCGCGGCGCCGAACGTGAACCGGAACGCCTCCGGCGCGGTGAGCGAGACGGCCATCCCGTGCGGCACCATCGGCTCCTCGTCCGGGTAGTCGGCCGGGTGGAAATCCCTTACCTGACCGGCGATCGGGTAGGCGTTCGCGTGCGGGATGTGGACGCCGGCGTTGCCGAAACCCAGGCCCGCGAACGTCGCGGCCATCGCCATCCCGCGCCGCGCCTGGAGGTCATCGCCGTGTGCGACCGCCTGCCGGAAGTGGGTCGACAGCAATGCCAACGCCTTCTCCGACCACATGTCCGAGATCGGGTTCGAGCCGCAGTACGGCACACGCTGAGCGGGTTCCTTGCGCGCGACGGCGGTATACGGGCGGGCGGTGTAGCTCTCGAGAGCGTGGCAGAGGATGTCCATGCCGGCGGAGGCGGTGACGCCCGCGGGCTGGGTCAGCGTCAGCGCCGGATCGACTACGGCCAGCGTCGGACGCAGTCGTTGGTGGCTGATGCCGGACTTCACGCGCTGTGCGAGTACGTCCAGCACGCAGATTGTGGTGCTCTCGGCACCGGTTCCTGTCGTGGTCGGAACTGCAACCAGCGGATGCAGCGCATTGACCGGCGCCCGGCCGCCGCCGACCGGCGCGTTGACGTAGTCGAGCAGTTCGCCCGGATTGGTCAGCAGCAGGTTGACGGCCTTCGCGGAGTCGATGCTGGACCCGCCGCCGACCGCGACGAATGCGTCCCACGGCCCGTTCGCGCGGGCCCAGTCGATTGCGGTCTGCATGCTGGCGTCGGTCGGTTCGACGTGCACGCCGTCGAACACCGCGGCTAGGACGCCGAACTGGCTCATCTGTTCGGCGATCCGCTGCGGTAGTCCGGTCGCGGCCACCCGCGGATCGGTGACGACGAGCGCACGGCTGGCGCCGAGTTGGGACAGGTCGTAACCGATCTCGTCCGAGGCGCCGTCACCGAACTTCAGTGCGGGCGCGCCGTAGGTGAAGACAGACTCGTTCATGACGCGAACCCCGGCTGCCAACGTTCGGCGAGTGGTCGGAACGGTGCGGTCGCGCCGAGCTGGCACAGGATGCCGATCGAGCCGAGCGTCACCCGGTGAATCAGCAGGTACGACGGTGGCAGGTTGAACAGCCGTCCCACTTTTGCCTCCTCGCTTCGCGGATCGCCGATGCGGGCCGCTTGCTTGCGCATCCACGACCGACTGAACGTGAACGTTGGCGTGCGTAGCGGCTCGACGATCGGACCGAGATAGTCCATCACCTGCTCGGGCTTCAGGTCTACGCCCGGTGCGATGAAGCCCTGCTCGCGCATCGTTGCCATCACCGCTTCGCCGTCACCGTCCAATGCCTGCCGGGTCAGTCGCCCGAGTGGTTCGGGGTAGCCGTCCGGCAGCCGCGCGACCGCGCCGAAGTCCATGACACCCAGTCGTCCGTCGGCCAGGATGCGAAAGTTGCCCGGATGCGGATCGGCGTGCAGCAGGTGGGCGCGTTCGGGAGCGGAGTAGTTCAACAGTGCGAGCAGCGAGCCGGCGTGATCGCGCTCGGCTTGTGTACCGCCGGCGATGATCCTGGACAGCGGCGTGCCGTCCATCCATTCGGTGACGACGGCCTTGGGTGCGCTGGCGACCACGCGCGGGACGGCGATGTCCGGATCGTCGGCATACGCTGCCGCGAACGCGCGCTGGGACTCCGCCTCCAGGGTGTAGTCCAGCTCTTCGAGCACTCGCTCGCGCAACTCGGCCAGTAGCGGTTTGACCGCGAGGCCGGGGGACATCTTCGCGAACAGCCAGGCCATCCGGGACAGCTGGGTAAAGTCCGCCAGCAGCGCCGGACCCGCGCCGGGGTACTGGAGCTTGACGGCGACCTCACGGCCATCGGACCAGATTGCGCGGTGCACCTGGCCGATGCTGGCCGCCGCTGCGGGAACCTCGTCGAAGGACTGGAACCGCTCGGGCCACTTACGCCCGAACTGCTCGTCGAGAACCTTGCGGACGGTGTCGGCGGGCATCGGGGGAGCGGCATCCTGCAGCTTGGTGAGTGCCTCGCGATACGGCGCGGCGGCGTCCTCCGGTAGGGCCGCCTCAAAGACCGACAGCGCCTGGCCGAGCTTCATCGCGCCGCCCTTGAGCTCACCCAGGACGGTGAACAGCTGCTCGGCAGTTCGGGCCTGCAGATCCGCCGACACCGCCTGTGCGGACTTTCCGGTCATCCGCTTGCCGAAGCCCACGGTTGCGCGCCCGGCGACTCCGAGCGGCAGAGATGCCAGCTTGGCGGTACGGGCTACGCGGCGCTGCGGAATCTCGGTCACAATGCCATTGTGCCGGTCAGTCGCGTCGGCCACCCACGCAGTCGCAGTCCGGGTGGATCGGCCAGCTCCGTCGGCGCAACTGCCACTGCGGGAGGGCCAGTTCCAGGGTGCCGTCGATGACGGCAGGCTGGCCGCCGTCCAGGTAGATCAGCGCCTGCATGGCCGCCACGCCGGCGATCGTCGTCGCCAACGCCACGGGAACCCCGTCTCGGTAGCGACGCGGGGTCGCCAGCTGGACCGCGAGTGCCGTCCAAGCCGGGTCGCGGTCCAACCGGTGCAGGTCCGCGCACCGCAGGCAGCTGCTCAGGCCGGGGATCACCAACGGCCCGACCACACCGCGCATCGGGCCGAGCTGGACGAGCAGATGCGCGGCACCACGGGCGTGCAGGCTGTCGCGACGATCGGGGTCGACCGGGTCGTCGTCGGCGAGCACGACCAAGTCCGGGCGCTCGTCGGTTGACAGTCGCCTGGTGTCCGCCTCCGGTGCGGCGCGGTGAATGGCTGCCGCTGCACCGCTGGCGGCCGAACTGCCCTCGTCGCTGGGGCTCAGCCCGCCGGGTTGGGCCTGGCTCAGTCGGACCTCGCGAATGTCGTGCAGGTACGTCCGACCGACGCCGGCGGCTGCCAGCACTGCAGCGATGTGTGCGCCGACCTGGCCGGACCCGTGCACTGCGACCGTGGCATAGCGGCGGGCGCTCAGCACTTCGGTCGCCCGCTCGCCGTGCGAGGCGGTCAACGCGGCGAGCTCGCTGGCCAGCCGGGGAACCGGTGGCGTCAGCCGGCTGTCGTCGTCGGTGGTACTGCGCGGCCAGAGGAAGCCGCCGTCGGTCGGTGCCCGACGAATTGGCGCGATGAGGTCGCGATCTCGCCGCGGATCAGCCGGATCTGACGGTGAATCCGGTGCTGGCTCCGATGGCGACCCTGGTGTCCGCGCGGGTGTCCGCGAGGGTGTCCGCGAGGGTGTCCGCGAGAGCAGCGCACGGACGGTTGCGGCGGGTATGCCCTCGACGACGACCGAACGTTCGCCGAGTTCGAGTTGGATGCACCGCTCGCCACGCCAGAGCAGTCTGACTGCCGGGTTCAATTGGCTGTCCGGTATCGAGTAGGTCGTCATGGTTTCACCCTGGCATCGAGCTAGGTTGTAACGGCGTTATCCACAGCTCTGATCGCGCCAGGTTCGCGGCCGACCATGTGAGGCTGCCCGGACTTGCCGAACCGCAGCACCGAGATGGCGCACACGTAACCGTAAAGTGAATGTCCACACCTGTGGACAAGGTTGTGGATCACGTCTTAACAACTGGGCACCGGGTTGTGGATGAACCGCTCGGTTTGTGGACGACGCGTGGCCCCGGTTACGGAAGTTTCGCCACTGCCCGCTTGGCGAGGTCCGTGACGGTAGTGGGATCGGCTGAACCCAGATTGCCGTACAGGAGCATGACGATGAAGCTACCCTTCTGGACCGCCACGACGTCCATGGCGAGCGTCAGGCCTTGGATCTTGAAGGTCATCGCCCATGCGGCGGAGGCGTCCCCGAGCGACGCGATCGTCGTGATCGGGGCGATGGTGCCGGTGATCTTCTGCCCACTTTCGATGAACGACAGGTTGCGGCAGCCGTTCAGGGCACCTTTGAGGACGTTGAATGCGGCGCTTGCCGTGTCCGACGAGACGGCCGGGATCAGCGTCTCCTCCAGCAGGGGCAGCCCTTCCGGGCCGTTCGTGAACGAGGCGTCCCGGCTCGCGTCGTCATTGCTGTTGCCGCTGCCACCTTGGGTTAGCGCTGCCAGACACGACGGTGGAGGAGTGTTGTCGGTGTCGGATGAGGTGTCTTCGCTCCACCCGGCAGGCAGATCTGTCACCGTGAGCAGCAGCGACTTCACATTCGGTGCTGCCGAGGAGGATGGCGCTGCGGTGGTGTGGGACCCGTCGGTCGGGTGGACTGCAGTCCCGGAGACGGTCGAGGCGCAACCGGCCAGAAGCACGGTGGCTACCGGCACTAGGACGAATAGCTTGGTCTTCCGCATCCGAATCCTTGTCGTTGGTGTGAGTTTGGACCCTAGCTGACAGCGGCCACGGGAGACTGCCCGGAGACGGCCATATAACTGCCCGGTGGCGGACATGAAAACTGCCCGCTGACGGTCATGGGATCTGCCCGACACTTTGTCGTCTGCCTTGCCGCGTTACGCGGTTGAGGCCCCTTCCTCGGGTGTGGTTGGCGGTGCTGAAGCGCCGTCACCCGAGGAAGG
>JBDTDN010000200.1:0-2654 GCA_039923055.1 Jatrophihabitantaceae bacterium | reverse complement strand
CAGCAAGCTCGACGAGCACCACGTCCCCGAGTCGGGCTTCCCCCGAGTGCTCGGCTCCGGCGCCGATCAGGCCGCCCGCCCGCTCGTCGGAGATCTCGCCTCCGGCGGTGTCATCGACCCGGACGTGCTCTGGGCCTGCACGACGTGTGGTGCGTGCGTGGAGCAGTGCCCGGTGGACATCGAACACATCGATCACATCGTCGACATGCGCCGCTACCAGGTACTGATCGAGTCGGCGTTCCCCTCCGAGGCCGGCGTCATGCTGCGCAACCTGGAGAACAAGGGCAACCCGTGGGGCCTTGCCGACAAGGGCCGCGAGGAGTGGACCGACGGGTTGCCGTTCGAGGTCCGTCGCGCGATCCCCGGCACCAAGCTCGGCCCCGAGGTCGAGTACCTGTTCTGGGTCGGTTGCGCCGGTGCGCTGGAGGACCGCGCAAAGAAGGTGACGCGCGCGTTCGCCGAACTGCTCAACGTCGCGGGCGTCGAATTCGCCGTGCTGGGCACGGGAGAGACCTGCACGGGCGATCCGGCCCGGCGCCTGGGCAATGAGTTCCTGTTCCAGATGCTTGGCATGGAGAACGTCGAGACGCTGAACTCGATTACCCGCGCCGACCCGCTGAAGATCGTCGCGACGTGCCCGCACTGCTTCAACACCATCGCCAACGAGTACCCGCAACTCGGCGGGCACTACGAGGTCGTCCACCACACGCAACTGCTCGCGCGCCTGGTCGAGGAGGGACGCCTCACACCGGTCGAGCCGGTCGACAAGAACGTCACCTATCACGACCCGTGCTACCTAGGCCGGCACAACAAGGTCTACACACCGCCGCGTGACGTGCTCGCCTCGATCCCGGCGCTAAAGTCCACGGAAATGCACCGCTGTAAGGAACGCGGTTTCTGCTGTGGTGCCGGTGGGGCACGGTTCTGGATGGAAGAGAAGATCGGCAAGCGGATCAACGACAACCGCACCGAAGAAGCGCTCGGCCTGGATCCGGACCTGATCTCGACGGCCTGCCCCTTCTGCATGGTCATGCTGTCGGACTCGGTCACGTCCAAGAAGGCGGACGGCACCGCGAAGGAACACGTGCAGGTGTTGGACGTCGCTCAGATCCTCCGGCAGTCTCTACAGCATTAGGCTGGCGGGCAGATCTTGTGGTCGGCTCTCAAACCTGAGGGTCGCCCGGTTTCGACGGGTGGGCGTCGGCCGCGGCCAGTAGCCTTTGACGGTGCCGGGTCGGGAGAAGCTGCAACTGGGACGGCAGAAGAAGCGGCCGAAGCCCAAGGCCAAACCGCGGCCGAGACCGAAGCGCCTGGACCCCGACGCGTCGTGGTGGGAGCGGGCCACGGGTCGTTGGCGGAAGCGTCGCGCGGCGAAGAAACGACGGCTGGCTGCGATGACTCGCCCGCGCCGGATCGCCCGCAGGGTCGGCGTCACCGCGACCTGGTTCCTCGGCCTGATCACCGCGCTGCTCGTCGCATCGGTCGTGCTGTTCTACACGCTCAGCGATGTGCCGAAACCGGAGGATCTCGCGCTGCCGCAGGTGGCCACGATCCTGTACGCCGACGGCTCGGTGATGGCCCGGATCGGCACCGTCGACCGTACGATCGTCCCCTTGAGCAAGGTGCCCGAACAGGTGCGGTGGGCGGTCGTCTCGACCGAGGACCGCAACTTCTACAGCGAGCCGGGCGTCTCGGTGAAAGGCACCGTACGTGCGGCGCTGTCGGACGTGACCGGGGGCGACACCCAGGGTGGGTCGGGCATCACGCAGCAGTACGTGAAGAACGCCTACCTCACCGATGCCCGGACCCTGACGCGAAAGCTCAAAGAGTTGATGATCGCGGTGAAGCTGTCCCGCGACTACTCCAAGGACCAGATCCTGGAGTTCTACCTCAACACTGTCTACTTCGGACGTGGGGTGTACGGCATCCAGGCCGCGGCAGAGACGTTTTTCAACAAGGACGTCGGCCAGCTCACGGTGGCCGAAGGCGCCGTGTTGGCCGGCCTGCTACGAGACCCCGGCTACTACGATCCGGCCGTCAATCCCACTGCAGCCAAAGCGCGCTGGCAATACGTGGTCGACGCGATGGTCAGCACGCACCACCTGACCCGGGCGCAGGCGAGCGCGCTTAAATACCCCAACGTAGCCAAGCCCAGGGCCAGCCAACTCGGCGTCACCGGTGCGCGTGCGCTGATAGTCCACCAGGTCATCCAGGACCTGGAGGCCCACGGCATCAGCGAGGCTGAGATCAACACCCGCGGCCTGGTGATCCAGACGACGATCGACAAGAACGCCCAGAACCTCGCCGAGCAGGCCGTCGCGCAGACGTTCGGCAACCTGACCGCGCAGCAGAAGAACCTGAAGAATGCGCTGGTCGCCGTCAATCCGTCCAGCGGCGCGGTGCTGGCCTACTACGGCGGTCCGAACGGCGCGGCGTACAACGGCAAAGCGGATTACTTCGACTACGCCGGGATCGGAGCGCGGCCGCCCGGCTCCTCGTTCAAGCCGTACACGCTGGCGACAGTGCTGACCCAGACGCTCGCCAAGACGCCCGGCAAGACGCCGCTTACGCTCAGCAGTCATGTCGACGGCAGCTATTGCGTAACCATCCAAGCCCGCAAGATCTGCAACGACCCAGGCGATGCCGACGTCAGT
>JBDTDN010000199.1:0-3590 GCA_039923055.1 Jatrophihabitantaceae bacterium | reverse complement strand
CTTCCTACCTTCCAGCTCCGCTTCCAACAGCTCGTGCATCGCGGGCGAGGCCTGTGATGAACAACCAGCAGCCGGGGCAGCCCTTGAGCTTATCCGTTGGTCGTCGCGGCTTCGAGCAGCGTGAGGGCTGCGGACTTGGCCGTGGCGGCGGCCCGGCGGTCGTCGTCCAGCCGGCCGGGCTGGGCGCAGCCGACATACAGCATGCGCAGTTGTCGGCCCAGGGTCTTCGGGTCTCGGGCGCCTGCGTCCTTGGCCAGCGTGGTGAACAGCTCGCGTATCCAGTTCCGGTACTCCCGGGTGACCTCGCACGCCGCACTGCCGGGCGCGGATTCAGCTGACGCGCCCGCGAAGGCGCACCCGTTGAAACCGGGGCTGGCCATCGCCGCGGCCTGGTAGTCGAACACCGCCAGCAGACGTTTGCGCGGGTCGCGGTGCTGGTCGATTGCGGCGGTGAGTCGGGCTGCGATCTGCTGCTGCCGTCCCTTGAGGTAGGCGCGGACGAGTTCGTCCTTGCTTCCGAACGTGTTGTACAAGCTGGCCTTCGCGACGCCCGCACGTTCGATGACCCTGTCGATGCCGACAGTGTGCACGCCCTCGGCGTAGAACAACTCGTCCGCCGCCGCAAGCAGACGGTCACGTGCCGTGAGTTTCTCTGCTGTCGTGCTGGTCATGGCCGACACCTTTCAGACAGGTCTGTCTATAGCTTACGCGTCAACCGGTGCGGCGGGGCCGATGGCGGCGTCACCACCCCGATCGGTCAGCAGGCCGAACAGGGCAAGGACTGCCAAAACGAGAACGAACACGCTGTAGTCGCGGGCGGTGTCGATGAGGCCGCCGCCGTGCACCACCAGTACCCCTGCCAGCACTGCGGGAACGCCCATACCCAGGTAGGACACCACATAGATGACCGACAGGACACCTGATCGTTCATGTGCCCGGGCCAGCGGAACTACCGTGCGGATGCCGCCCTGAAAGCCCGCGCCGAAGCCGACGCCCGCGACAGCGGTGCCGAGGAACAAGCCGGTGGCCGAACCGTTTTCCACTGCGGTCAGGCTGGCGAGCACCCCGACGATCAGTGTGAGCACGCCGGTGAGCATCACGGTTCGCGGAGCGAGTTTGTCGAGCACGACGGTGGTGATGACCGCAACGCCGGCCAGGACGAAGAGTCCGAGCCCGCCCAGGACGACCGATGTCGAGCCGGACAGTTCACGTGCCAGCGCCGGCGCGAGCGAGCCGTAGAAGCCCGCCAGTGCCCACGCTGCGAACAGCACGGGCGCAGCGGTCAGCACTGCCCGGCGTAGGTGCGCGGGCACCTGCAACTCGGGTTTGAGCGCGGCGCGCAGGCCGGGCGCGCGGGGAACCGTCTCGGGCATGAGGACGACACCGACGGCCTGAACCGCGAATACGGCAATCAGCAGCAGGTAGATCAGGTGCGTCGGCGCCGGCAGGAACTGCACAGCGAGCGCGGAAAGGATCGCGCCGAGACCGGTGCCGACGCCGGGGACCGCAGAGTTGGCGAGGGTTCCGCGCCGGCGGTCCACATCGAGCATTGCCGCGCCCAGCGCACCGAGCGCCCCGCCGGTGGCAATTCCTTGCACCACGCGACCGGCGATGAGGCCGTTCGTGCTGTCCGCACTCGCGAAGAGCACCATAGCGATCACCTGTGCACCGAGGGCCGCGAGCAGGACCGGGCGGCGCCCGATGTGATCGGAAATCCGGCCCAGGACCAGCAGCCCGGCCAGCACCGCGATGGCGTAGACGCCGAAGATCACGGTGGTCATGATCGGGCTGAAGTGCCATTCGCTCTGGTAGACGGCATACAAGGGCGTCGGGGCGCTGGAGCCGGCCAGGAACGAGATGACGATCGAGGCGAGCAACACCAGGCTGGCGAGGGTCGGTGTGCGCATCGCGGGATGCGACGTAGTAGTGGCCCTCGGACCGACGAGCGTCGAGTGCATCATGTCCAACCTTTGCCGAGTAGACGGGTCTGTCTGTTCAGAAGGTAGACCGGTCTGTCTAGATAGTCAAACATGGCCCCGGCGCACAGTCGGCCGGTCGGGGTGTTCGTGCGGGTTCTCTTTAGCTGGCGCGCAGCGGTTGCAAGGTGGGGTAGTCGAGGTAGCCGTGTTCGTCGCCGCCGTAGAAGGTGGCCGGGTCGGGGGTGTTGAGTGGGGCACCGATGCGCAGGCGCTGGACAAGGTCGGGGTTGGCCAGTGCCAGGCTGCCGACGGTGACGACGTCGGCGAGGCCGCTGGCGATGTCGCGGGCCCGGGTGGACAGGTCGGTTCCGGCGCGGTTGAGCAACAGCGCAGTGGGCCAGCGTCGCCGTAGCTCGGTGAGCAGGTCGTCGTCGCGGCTGGCGATGTGCAGGTAGGCCAGGTCCAGTGGGGCGAGCGCGGACACCAGTGTGGTGTAGAGCTCGGCGGTGTCGTGTTCGACGATGTCGTTCAGTGGGTTGCCGGGTGAGATACGGATTCCGGTGCGACCGGCGCCGATCTCGTCGGCGACGGCGGTGGCCACCTCGACGCTGAGCCGGATCCGGTTGCCGATGGATCCGCCGTAGCGGTCGGTGCGCTGGTTGGCGTTGCTGGACAGGAATTGGTGCAGCAGGTAGCCGTTTGCTGCATGGATCTCGACACCGTCGGCGCCTGCCGCGACCGCCGTCCGCGCAGCGTGCCGGAATTGGTCGATCACAGCGCCCACCTCGGTCGTGGACAGTTCACGGGGGTCGGGGATCGGCTGCATACCAGACGCGGTGAACATCGCGGTCGCGGGCGCGATCGGCGATGGGGCCACGGGGCGGCGTCCGTGCGGAGTGTTGTCGGGGTGCGCGATGCGGCCGACGTGCATCAACTGCACGATGATGCGCCCGTCGGCTTCGTGTACTGCGCCGGTGACCGCGCGCCATCCCTGGATGTGTTCGTCACGGTGGATGCCGGGTGTGAGCAGGTAACCCTGGCCGTCTTCGGAGGGTTGGGTGCCCTCGGTGATGAGCAGCGCCATCGACGCCCGCTGGGCGTAGTAGTGGGCGTTCATGGCGCTGGGCGTGCCGTCGTGCTGGGAACGGTCCCGGGTCATGGGCGCCATCGCGAGCCGGTGCGGCAACTGCAGGTCGCCGACGCGCACCGGCTGCCACAGCGGGGCAAGCGCAGCCGGGTCGATTCTGAGCTTCTGGTCGTTCGGCGTCATGAACTTGTCTCCTGGTTCATCGGTGATGGAACGGTCTCGGAACGGATAGGTGTGAGGGCGATGACGGGGATGACCCGTGGGGTCTTGCGCTGGTCTCGGGCGAATCCCGGATATCGCCCGATCGTCCACGCGATGAAATCCTGCGACCCGGTCACGGCGCGCTCACCAGTTCGGTGACGTAGTCGGTGATCGACCGTGGTGCGTGATCGAGAATCGCCTGGAGGACGAGGGAGTTTCCGCCGTGTAGGCCGTGCCGGTCGTAGTCGGCGAACATGGCCCGCAGGCCGTCGGGTAACCCGGGTGGCAGCGCGTCGCCCGTCAGTTCGCCGGCGGTGACGCGGTGTCCGGACGCTTGAGAGAACAGCTCGGCCAACCTGATCCGGTCGGCTGTCCCTGTCGCG
>JBDTDN010000198.1:0-4424 GCA_039923055.1 Jatrophihabitantaceae bacterium | reverse complement strand
GCCGCGGCCGACGCGGGCGACGCGGTCGAGGTCTGGGTGGTGGACGGGCGACCGGACTACCACCTGTCCGGTTGCAGCGTGCTCAGTACCGAGTCCGAGACCGTGCCTTTGGTTCAGGCGGTCGAGGACGGCTTCACGCCGTGTCAGATCTGCGAGCCCGACCTCGCGCTTGCGGACGGAATTTTGGTCTACACGCCGAATCCGCTTGACCAGCCCGTCGTTGAGCCGGAACCAGAGTCGATCGTTGCGCCGGAGCCCGAACCCGAACCCGAACCGGTCGTTGAGCCGGAGCCGGTCGTTGCGCCCGAGCCGGAGCCGGTCGTTGAGCCGGAGCCGGTCGTTGAGCCGGAGCCGGAGCCGGAGCCTGCCTCGGCCCAGGATTCGCCAGCGGCCCGTACCGGGCTGGGCAGTGATGTGTGGGTTGTCGACGGCCGCCCGCGATTCCATCTCTCGGACTGCATGATGATCAAGGGACGCGAGGCTTCGCCGGTGTCCTTCGAGCAGGCGATGGAGGACGGGTTCCTGCCGTGCTCGCTCTGTGAGCCGAACGCCACCCGCACCAGCTAGTCCGGCGAGCGGCCATCGTCAGCTAGTCGCTCGCGCGACGTAGCCAGATCGTCAGGCCCAAGTCCTCGTCCTCGGTGCAGTGCTCGGCGACACCGTCAGCGGGCGTGCCCTCGTGTAGTGCGCTGGCGAGCACTTCGGCCGAAAGTAGCTCGGCGTGGGTGCGGATGGCCTCGGCCGGCTCGGGGGAGCCACCGACCCGCCACCACAACTCGATCCGGTCGGTGACCTGAAGCCCGGCGTTCTTGCGCGCCTCCTGGACCACCCGCACAACATCACGTACCAGACCGGCGAGCCGTAGCTCGTGGGTCAGTTCCAGGTCCAGTGCAACGGTGTCGGCACCCGTTGATGCCACCGCCCATCCGGAGCGAGGCGTCTCGGTGATGACCACCATGTCGCCGGTCAGCGGCAACACTTCGCCGTCCACCTCAACGCTCGCAGCGCCACTGCGGTACGCCGCGACGAACGCCTCGACGTTGCTCGTCGCGGCCGCCGAGATCGCATCGGCGACCTGCTGCGTCCGTTTGCCGAACACCTTTCCGAGCTCGCGGAAGCTTGCCTTCACGGAGAGTTCGACAAGCTCGTCGGCATCGCTGAGGTCAGCGAGCGTGACGACGTTGAGTTCCTCACGGACCTCGTCCTGCAACGCCGTCGGCAGCGTCGACCAACCGGCCGCCGAGATCAACGCCTGGGCGAGCGGTTGGCGGGTTTTCATCTTCGAGTCCGCTCTCGCCGCTCGGCCCAATTCGACCAGGCGCCGGACGAGCGCAACCTGCTGGCCCAGCGCAAGATCCACCTGCGCGGGATCGGCAATCGGCCACGGTGCCAGGTGCACCGAATCAAGCGAACCCTCGGCTGTGGGCGCGAACAGTGCACTCCAAATCCGCTCGGTAACAAACGGAACGAACGGCGCCAGCAGTCGGGTCAGGATGTGCAGGCATTCGTGCAGCGTCGACAGGGCGGCGGGGTCACCGTCCCAGAACCGTCGTCGGGACCGGCGCACGTACCAGTTCGAGAGGTCGTCGATGACGGCGGCTAGGGCCTTGCCGGCGCGGGCCGTGTCGAACTGCTCCAGCGCGTCGTCCACCTCCGCGCCAGCACGATGCACCTCCGATAGCGCCCACCGGTCCAGCTGGGTCGGCGTGCCCGGCTCGCCGCCTGGCACCCAACCGTTCGCGCGCGCGTACAGCGACTGGAACGAGGCGATCGACCAGTACGTCCTCAGCACCTTGGACGCGATCTCCTCCAGCGCCTTGTGCCCGACCCGCCGCGCAGACCAGGGCGAGCCGCTGCACAGCATGAACCAGCGGAGCGAATCGGCACCGTGCTGGTCCATCAGCGCGATCGGCTCCAGGATGTTGCCCAGGTGCTTGCTCATCTTGCGACCGTCCTCGGCCAAGATGTGGCCCAAGCACAAGACATTGCGGTATGAGCTCTGGTCGAACACGAGCGTGCCGATGGCCATCAGCGTGTAGAACCAGCCGCGAGTCTGGTCGATCGCCTCGCAGATGAAGTCCGCCGGGTAGGCCGCTTTCGCGATGTCGCCGTTGCGGTGCGGTGCCCCGAACTGGGCGAACGGCATCGAGCCGGAATCGAACCAGGCATCGATCACCGGGTGGACGCGGTGATACGTGCCTTCCTCGCCGGGCACGGTGAACGTGACGTCGTCGACGAACGGCCGGTGCGGGTCGGCCAGTTCGATGCCGGACCGTTCCTGCAGTTCGGCCAGTGATCCGATGCAGATCAACTTCGCGGGGTCGGCGTCATTTCGCCAGATCGGTAGCGGTGTGCCCCAGTACCGATCGCGAGACAGGGCCCAGTCGATGTTGTTGGTCAGCCAGTCGCCGTAGCGGCCGTGCTTGATCGTTGACGGGTACCAGTTCGTCGACTCGTTCTCGGCGAGCAGTCGGTCCTTGATCTCGGTCGTGCGGACGTACCAGGACGGCAGCGCGTAGTACATGAGCGGGGTGTGGCAGCGCCAGCAGTGCGGGTAGCTGTGGGTGTAGGGGACGTGGCGGTACAGCAGCCCCCGTGATTTCAGATCGGCGACCAAGCGCTCGTCGGCATCCTTGAAGAACACGCCTGCGACGTCACCGACGCCGTCCATGAAGTGGCCGTCCGGCCCGATCGGGTTGACGACCGGTAGCCCGTATGCCCGGCATACCGCGAGGTCGTCGGCGCCGAACGCGGGTGCCTGGTGGACCAGCCCGGAGCCGTCCTCGGTCGTGACGTAGTCGGCGAGCACGATGAAGTGCGCCTGGGTATTGGTCGGCATCACGCCCGGAACGGCCACGTCGCCGGGCGATTCGGGGAAGGCGACGTAGGAGAACGGTCGTTGATAGCTCCAACGCTCCATCTCGCGTCCGGTAAAGCTTGCCAGTACGTCGGCTCCTTCCCCGACCGCCTTGTGTACTAGGGGTTCTGCGACCACGAGAGTGTCCTCGCCGTGCCGCACGATCACGTACTGCACGTCCGGATGGACAGCGACTGCAGTGTTCGAGACGAGCGTCCACGGCGTCGTCGTCCAGACCAGCAGGTCCGCCTGACCGGCCCACGGGCCGGACGTTAGCGGAAATCGGACGTAGACGGACGGATCGGTGACGTCCTCATACCCCTGCGCGACCTCGTGATCGGACAGACCGGTGCCGCAGCGTGGGCAGTACGGGGCAACCCGGTAGTCCTCGACCAGCAGACCCCTGTCGAAGATCTGCTTTAGCGCCCACCAGACGGACTCGACGTATTCCGGCGTCATGGTCCAATACGCGTTGTCGTAGTCGGCCCAGTAGCCCATCCGCTCGCTCATTGTTTCGAATGCGTCGACGTGGCGCTGGACATTCTCGCGGCACTTGGCGTTGAACTCGGCGATACCGTAGGCCTCGATGTCGGGCTTGCCGGTGAAGCCGAGTTCCTTCTCAACGGCCAGTTCGACGGGCAGACCGTGGCAGTCCCAGCCGGCCATTCGGGGGACGTGGTAGCCCTTCATCGTCTTGAACCGCGGGAAGATGTCCTTGAACACGCGCGCCTCGACGTGGTGGGTGCCGGGCATCCCGTTGGCGGTGGGTGGACCCTCATAGAACGTCCAGGACGGGCCGTGCGCAGTCTGCTCCAAGCTGCGTTGGAACACACGATTGCGACGCCAGCCGTCGATGACCTCGTGCTCCAGCGCGGCGAGGTCGACGTGTGGGGATAGTGGCTGGTAGCCCTGCGGCTGGGTACTCGGGTCGGTCATAGCGGTGGTGCTCCTTCGAGTCGGCTCGGACCCGAGGGACGACTGACCTGCCGGCCGGCCGCGGTACCACCCTCGTTGACGCGGTTTGCGCGCCCACTTCGTTCGCGTGCTGTCCGGTTCTACTCAGACCCGGTCAGGGTCCGTTCTTCCGGTTGCTCAGAGGTGATTTGGCCGCGACACCGGCCCCCGGGCTTGCACCGTTCCCGGGTCGCTACAGGCTGTTCGTCGCGGTTAGTTGTCCTCGTCGTTGCCCATTCATCCTACCGATCCCTTTGGATGGATTTAAATGCTATCGGCCATGTACGGCGTGGGGGCTGGCGCCGAGGCACGCTGGCCCAATATATTGGCCGCCTTTGTGGACGCAGACGGACGAATCCGCCCGACCTGCCATTCCGCGCCGAGAAGGGGTGGTTCCATGGCTGCAGCAGGACGGTTGGGGCGTGCGCTCAAGCGAGTGAGTGGTGCGCAGAAGGCGACGTCGGCGCAGAAGGCGGTTCCGGTGAAGAAGGCCGCGCCCGTGAAGAAGGCCGCGCCCGTGAAGAAGGCCGCGCCCGTGAAGAAGGCCGCGCCCGTGAAGAAGGCCGCGCCCGTGAAGAAGGCCGCGCCCGTGAAGAAGGCCGCGCCCGTGAAG
>JBDTDN010000197.1:0-3795 GCA_039923055.1 Jatrophihabitantaceae bacterium | reverse complement strand
ACGGAGGCAAGGTCGCCGAAACTCTTGTGCTGGGTGCGGACCGGCTCACCGGTGCTTGCTCCCTCCAGCTTGGCCATCACCTCGGCGGCGCTGCCCAGGTACTGCTGGGACACAATCCGCGGTTTCCCATCCACCCGCGCCGACTCGACCAGGTAGTAGTAGGTCTGGTTCCCTTGCTTCTTCCTAACGATCGACGCCATATCTAGGTAATACCACATCAACCGCCGAAACCCTTGCACCACAAGGGGAAACACGCCGATCAATCAGATAGGGGCGAAACTCCCGCTAGCGCCTGGTCGGCAACGAAGCGGGCCGTCCCGAGCAGATCGAGCTCGCCGAAATGGTCGCGGTATCCGGTCAGCAGTTCCTTGGCCAACAATTGCAGCAGAACGGTGTTGTCTCCCTCGAAGGTGGTGAACACGTCGGTGTCCGCCTTCAGGGTCGGCAGCCGGTTCTCGGTCATGTACCCGGCGCCTCCGCAGGCTTCACGACAGCCCTGAATCGCGGCGGTGGCATGCCAGGTCGCGATGGCCTTTATCCCGGCCGCGCGCGCCTCCAACTCCCGTCGGTCGGGGTCGTCCACCGGCTCGCCGGACTCGGCGGTGCGGTCGTTCAGGCTCGGTGTGTTGTCGTGCAGTCCGGCGACGAGCTCGCTCTGGGCGAAGTGCAGCGCGTACGTCTTGGCCAGCGCGGGCAGCAGTTTGCGCTGATGGGCGAGATAGTCCAGGACGGCGATCTCGCCGCTGCCATCAGGCCCTTCGAACTGCCGGCGGACCTCGCCGTACCGGACAGCGATCGCGAGGGCGACCTTGGTCGCGCTGCCCGCGCCGCCGGCCACGCTGATCCGCCCCTGGACAAGCGTGCCGAGCATGGTGAAGAAGCGCTTGGTCTTGTTCTGGATTGGCGTGGAGTAGCTGCCGTCGGCCGCGACGTCGCCGTAACGGTTCAGCAGGTTGTCGCGGGGAATTCGTACCTGGTTGAACCAGATTCGGCCGTTGTCGACACCGTTCAGCCCGCCCTTGAGCCCGCAGTCCTCGATCCGGACGCCCTCGACCGCGGTGCCGTCTTCAGCTCGGATCGGGACTAGGAACGCGTGCACGCCCTGCGATTGGCCGCCGGTCACCAGGTGTGCGAACACCGCGGCCATCCGACCATCGCGCGCAGCGTTGCCGATGTACTCCTTACGCGCGGCGTCGTACGGGGTGTGGATGATGAACTCATCGGTATTCGGGTCGAACGTCGCAGTGGTTCGCAGTGACGCGACGTCCGAGCCGTGGCCGTTTTCGGTCATCGCGAAGCAGCCGATCAACTTCAGCGACATGATGTCGGCGAGGTAGGCGTTGTGGTGCCGTTCGGTACCCAGGTGCAGGACTGCTCCACCGAACAGGCCCCACTGGACGCCCGCCTTGACCAGCAGGGACAGATCGCCCGTAGCGAGCATCTCGAATCCGGTGATCGACCCGCCGATGTCCTCCAGTCCGCCGTATGTGGCCGGGAAACCGAGTCGTGAGTAGTCGGCGTCGGCCAGCGCGCCCAGCCGGGTGAGTACTTCGGCCCGTTGCGTCTCGGTGTCGGTCCCGTACGCGACGGCGAAGCGCGGGTCGGAGGCTAGCGCGCGGGCTTGCTCGCGGACGGCACCCCAGCGTCCGTCCAACAGCGCGCGTAGGTCTGCGGCGTCGACGTGCGCGGGAACGGTGGGACCAGGCTCGCTCACTGTGCTGCTCCCTGCTGGTAGATGCCCGCCGCACCGCTCCAGAGCAGCCCGGCGAGGTAGTCCGTGAGTACGGCGCGGGTCATCGCCGCTCGGTTGTCCAGCCACCAGATGCTGGCGGCCCGAATGAATCCGACGATCGCCTCACCCCAGGGATGGGCGAGCGCGGGGTTCAGCCCACCGGCCGCGAGATGGGTCGAGAGTTGCTGGGCGAGAAGTTCTGCCACGACCGTGCCGAAGTCGGTCGAGCCATCACCGGTTGTGTCCCCGATGAGCGGGTTCTGCGACACGAATCGGTACAGTTCCGGGTTCGCTTCCAGCAGGACGAGATAGGCCTCGACGCTGGCATGGATCAGCTGGCGTGGGGACGGATTGCTCTGGGTAGCGACCATCAGGCTGTCGAGTACCTGGCCGACGACTCGCTGGCTGACCGCTCGATACAGGTCGGTCTTGTCGGCGAAGTAGCGGTAGATGACGGGCTTGCTGGTGCCTGCTGCTGCCGCAATCTGATCCATGCCGACCGCCGCGCCGTGTTCGCCGATCGCCGAGATGGCGGCGTCGATGAGTTCCTCCCGGCGGGCGATCCGGTGCGCGCTCCAGCGCAGGCTGCGGCCGTCGGTACGGCGGGCGATCGCGGCTCCGGCCAGTACGCGCCGCCCGTCGGTCAGCACGCCATGGACGACATCGGTCACCGATTGCAGACCGTCAACCAGCACTCGGGCTGCCAGACTGGGTTCGGACGCAGTTTCGGCCCTCAATTCGACCTCTGCGACGTCCCTGTCACCCGGCTTCGGAGTAATGGGCGACACAGAATTGTTCACGCTACTCAAAGTACCGGTTACCGTTGGGTAACCACAGTCTTCGAAAGGTTTCCCAGTGAGCACACGTCGCGCCGCCATCGTCGGTGGCAATCGCATCCCGTTCGCCCGCTCCAACGGCCCGTACTCGCATGCGTCCAATCAGGACATGCTGACCGCCGCCATAGATGGTCTGGTCGCCCGGTTCGGTCTGCAGGGCGAACAGGTGGGGGAGGTCGTCGCGGGTGCGGTGCTCAAGCACAGCAAAGACTTCAACCTGACGCGCGAATGCGTGCTGGGTTCCAAGCTTTCGCCCTACACGCCGGCGTACGACATCCAGCAGGCGTGCGGCACCGGCCTGGAGGCCGCGATCCTGGTTTCGAACAAGATCGCGCTCGGCCAGATCGAGAGCGGAATCATCGGCGGCAGCGACACCACGTCCGACGCGCCGATCGCCGTCAACGAGGACCTGCGGGCGGTACTGCTGAACGCGAACCGGGCCAAGTCGGTGGGGGCCCGCGTAAAGGCTCTGGCCGGCCTTCGCCCGACCCAACTGGTGCCGACGATCCCGGCCAACCTGGAACCGCGCACCGGCCTGTCGATGGGCGAACACCAGGCAATCACGGGCAACGAGTGGGGCATCGCCCGTGAGGCGCAGGACGAGTTGGCAGCGACCAGCCACCAGCGGATGGCCGCCGCGTACGACCGCGGCTTCTTCGACGACCTGATCACGCCCTACCTCGGTCTGACCCGGGACAATAACCTGCGCGCAGACTCCACGGTGGAGAAACTGGCGAAGCTGTCCCCGGCATTCGGCAAGTCGCTGGGCGAGGCCGCGACGATGACGGCGGGGAACTCGACCCCGCTCACCGACGGCGCATCTGCGGTGCTGCTGGCCAGCGATGAATGGGCCAAGGCGCACAAGCTGCCAGTACTGGCGCACTTCGTCGACGGCGAGGCCGCTGCGGTCGACTACGTGCACGGCGACAAGCGTGCCGACGGTCTGCTGATGGCACCGGTCTACGCGGTGCCGCGCCTGCTGGCCCGCAACGGCCTGAGCCTGCAAGACTTCGACTTCTACGAGATCCACGAAGCGTTCGCCTCGACGGTGCTCACCACGCTCAAGGCCTGGGAGGACGCGGAGTTCTGCAAGAGCTATCTCGGGCTGGACAAGCCGTTGGGCTCGATCGACCGGGCGAAGCTGAACGTCAATGGTTCCTCGCTGGCCGCCGGGCACCCGTTCGCCGCGACTGGCGGGCGGATCATCGCCAGCCTGGCCAAGCAGAT
>JBDTDN010000196.1:0-6020 GCA_039923055.1 Jatrophihabitantaceae bacterium | reverse complement strand
AGTTGATGGCGCGAGCCACCTCGTCACGGGGGAGTAGTTCCGGCGGGCGTTTGTTGTTCTCCGGGTCGGTGTACCAGCGGTCGCCCTCCTCCTCGCTTTCGGCGTACTGCCCGCGGAACACGGCAGGGACGTAGTCGAACATGAACCGTTTGCCGTCGGAGTTCTTCAGTACCCCGCCGTCGCCACGCACCGATTCGGTGACCAGGATGCCCTTGACCGACGGCGGCCAGACCATGCCTGTCGGGTGGAACTGAATGAACTCCATGTTCAGCAACGTCGAGCCGGCACGCAGCGCGAGCGCGTGGCCGTCGCCGGTGTATTCCCACGAGTTGGACGTGACCTTGAACGACTTGCCTATGCCACCAGTCGCGAGGATCACCGCGCGGGCGTTGAACTGCACGAACCGACCGGACTCGCGGTAGTACCCGAAAGCCCCCGCGATCGCGCCATTCTCGGCATGCAGCAGTTCGGTCATCGTGCACTCGGCGTAGACCTTGAGGTTCTCCTCCGATGCCCCCGCCGCGCCACCGTCGTCCTGCTGCAGCGAGACGATCTTCTGCTGCAGCGTACGGATCAGCTCCAGGCCGGTGCGGTCGCCGACGTGTGCCAGCCGCGGGTACTCGTGCCCGCCGAAGTTGCGCTGGCTGATCTTGCCCTCGGGTGTGCGGTCGAACAGCGCGCCATAGGTCTCCAGTTCCCAGACCCGCTCAGGGGCCTCCTTGGCGTGCAGCTCAGCCATCCGCCAGGAGTTCAAGAACTTACCGCCGCGCATGGTGTCACCGAAGTGGACCTGCCAGTTGTCGTGGCTGTTCGCGTTGCCCATCGAGGCTGCGATGCCGCCCTCGGCCATGACGGTGTGCGCCTTGCCGAACAACGACTTGCAGATGATCGCGACGCGCAGCCCGGCTTCGCGGGCGGCGATGGCGGCACGCAAACCGGTACCGCCGGCACCGATGATCAGGACGTCATAGTCGTGCTGCTCGATCTCACTCAACGGAAAATCCTCAGTTCACAAATCGAAGGTCGGTCAGATGGCCCGAAGCCACCAGGGCGATGTACGCATCGGTGAACGCCAGCGTGCCCAACGTCATCCAGGCCAACTCCATGTGCCTGGTGTTCGCCTTGGAGACGATCGACCAGGCCTTGTAGCGCAGTGGGTGCTTGGAGAAGTTCCGCAGCCGCCCGCCGATGATGTGCCGGCACGAGTGGCACGACAGGGTGTACGTCCACAGCAGGATCACGTTGATCAACATGATGATCGTGCCCATCCCGAAACCGAATTGATGGTTGTCGGTATTTCCCACCGCAGGTCGGAAGGCCTGGATGACGTCCCAGGTGTTGACGATCGAGATGATGCAGGCCGCGACCCAGAAGTAGCGATGGATGTTCTGGATGATCAGCGGGAAGCGGGTCTCGCCGGAGTACGAACTGTGCGGTTCGGCCACACCGCAGGCCGGCGGCGACTGCCAGAACGAGCGGTAGTACGCCTTGCGGTAGTAATAGCAGGTCAGCCGGAAGCCCAGCAGGAACGGCAGCGTGACGATCGCAAACGGGATGATCGCCGGGAAGTGACCGAACCAGGTGCCGAAGTCGCGAGCGCCTGCGTTGCAACTGGCCGTGACGCACGGCGAGTAGAACGGCGACAGGTAATGCCCCTTCGGGTCGAAGTACGCTGCCTGCCACACCGTCCGGATCAGGGCATACAGCACCCACGCCGACAGCAGGACGAACGTGACGACCGGAGCCTTACGCCAGTTGTCGGTGCGGAGGGTGCGCGCCTCGATCTTCGCGCGCCCCGGGGAGTTGGTTCCGGTCTGCAGACTTCGGGTCACCGGTGGTAGCCGCCCAATCCTTCATCGTCGGCGTCCGCCCAAAGGGACGGATCCACCGGCTTGTCGTCGATAATCTCCATGGTGTGTGGCACCTCAGTCTCCACCGGTGTCGCTGTCTCCAGCTCGGTGGCATCCAGAACGGTACGGTCCACGTCGCCGAGCAGACGTTGGACGGCAGGAATTTCGCCATAGCGTGCATGAACAGAATCGACTGCGCTGCGCAACTCGCCGAGGGCTCGCTGCAGCGTGGTCAACTCGCTCGTACCGCTCATGGTGGCTCCTGACTGAGATCCCGCCACTGTCACTCTCGTCCGAACGGATCGGCACCGCGCGCCGGTGTTGCGAAAATCTCACCGAGTTCGGATCGATCAGCTCGTATCCGACCGGCGTCCTGTCAGACTAGGCGACCGGCCACTGTAGGTACTCAGTAGGTGTCCAGCCGGTGATAGCTCCGGTGCACTTCGTGTAAGCTCACACGCTGGCGCAAGCACCGCGCGATCTGGCCTGTCCGGAGCGTTCGTCGGGGTGTGCGATCGCCCCCTTAGCTCAGTCGGCAGAGCGTCTCCATGGTAAGGAGAAGGTCTACGGTTCGATTCCGTAAGGGGGCTCGGCCAGCCCCACTGGGTGGATCGGGTGGGGCTGTTCAGCACCACCCGCGGCGGGGTAGCTCAGTTGGTAGAGCAAGCGGCTCATAATCGCTGTGTCGCCGGTTCAAGTCCGGCCCTCGCTACAAGCCGGGCGCTCGCTACCCGGTCACAGTAAGACTCAGTAAGACCCAGTAAGACTCAGTAAGAAGAAGCAAGAAGACTCATCGAATACGCCAGTCCGATACCGCACGATCACATCAAGAAGGGCACACCCGTGGCTGCCACCGACGTCCGTCCGAAGATCACCTTGGCCTGCCAGGAGTGCAAGCACCGCAACTACATCACCAAGAAGAACCGTCGCAACGACCCCGATCGTCTGGCGATGAACAAGTTCTGCCCGAATTGCGGCAAGCACACCGAGCACCGCGAGACGCGCTGACCACTGTCAGCTGTCCGCGTCCACCAAGCATTACCGGAGCCCCACCGACACCGTCGGCGGGGCTCCGGTCGTACTGTCACAGGTATCGGCAGTGCGGCAGGAGTCGGTAGCGCAGGCCGGGAGGGGCGCGGACATGGGCGAAGCGAGCTCTGCGGCATCAGACGGCCGCCGGCTGCGCTGGGCAGAGCATCGCAGTCGGCGCAGGGCGGACTTCGTCGCGGCCGGTGTCGCCGCGGTGGACGAGTTTGGCCCGGACGCCAGCGCCGAACAGATCGCGGCCGCGGCCAAGGTCAGTCGTACCGTCCTGTACCGCTACTTCCGCGATCGGGACGATCTGCGCGAAGCGATCGCCGAGGACGTCGTCGGCCAGGTCATCGGCAGCGTCGTCCCGCACTTGCAGTTGGATCCGAGCCACACGCCGCGAGACATAGTCGAGTCCACGGTCGGGGCGATCATCGGCTGGTTCGACGAGCACCCGAATCTGTATTACTTCCTGCGCAGCCGGCGTAACGGCTATGCGCTGGAGGCGGTCGAGAGCAGTCTGGCCGATCAGGTGGCCGGCGTGTTGAAGATGTTCATGATGATCTTCGGTGTCGATGCCGAGGAGGCCGAGCCTGGCGCGTACGGCATCGTGGGGCTGGTCGAGTCCACCGGTTCCTGGTGGCTGGCCCGCCGGACGATGACCCGCGAACGTGTCAGCCAGTTGATCAGCGATGCGGTCTGGACGCTCATCGACGGAACGGCACGCACGCTCGGCCTGACGATCGGCTACGACGACCCATTGCCGTTGGGCGGGTTGACCACGTCGTCGCAGCCATGATCGCTCAGGTGGCATCAGTCGCCGCCCGCCGGTCACGACGGGGCGGTCAGCAGTTAGCGTCATCACCATGTCTGTATCGCCATCGTTGATCGGGCGGACGTACCCGCCCAGCGCCCCGTACGAAGTCGGCCGCGAGAAGATCCGTGAGTTCGCCGATGCTGCCAACGACCCGAACCCGGTCTACTGGGATCCGAACGCTGCGCGGACGCTCGGGTACCCCGACGTCATCGCGCCACCGACGTTCGCCATCGTCCTGACGCTTCAAGCCGGTCGTCAGGTGATCAACGATCCAGAGCTGGACATCGACTACTCGCGTGTAGTCCACGGTGAACAACGCTTCGTGCATGCGCGTCCGATCCATGCTGGCGACACGCTCCAGGTGGTCGTGAGCATCGATGAACTGCGCACGGCCGCCGGGAACGACCTGATCACCACCAGGTCCGACGTCCGGACCGTCGATGGCGAGGACGTGTTGACGGCGTTCTCGACGATCGTCGTGCGGGGGCCAGAACGATGACCGCAGTTGGCGAAAAGCTTCCCGCTCAGGACTTTCCGATCACCCGGGCGGATCTGGTCCGCTACGCCGGGGCATCCGGCGATTTCAACCCGATCCACTGGAACGAACGCTTCGCGACGTCGGTCGGTCTGCCCAACGTCATCGCTCACGGGATGTTCACGATGGCCTCGGCGATCCGGGTCGTGACGGACTGGACCGGTGATCCGGGCGCGGTCCTGGAGTACGGCGTGCGCTTCACCCGACCTGTGGTCGTCCCGGACCCCGAAGGTGCCGTACTGCGCGTGGAAGGTTCCGTCCGTGAGGTGCGCGAGGACGGCACGCTGGACATCGATCTGACCGCATCGGTGGACGGGAAGACCGTCCTGGCCAAGGCCCGCGTGGTCGTTAGGTCGAGCCCGACGCCGTGAGCATTACCCGGCGGTCTGGACCGTGGGCCGCCGCCGCGTTGGCGCTACTGCTCGCAGCCTGTAGCCAGACCGTCGGCGGCACGCCCCAGCCCGGCCGTAGCGTGCCGGATTCCACCGCGCCGACCACCGCCGCCTCGTCCGGTGGCCCGTCCTCGTGGAGTCCGTCAGGTCCGACGGCGACCAATCCGGCCGACGCCTCTTGTCCGACGAGTTACCGGGTACCGGACCCAAATCGCCCGAAGGTTCAGTTGGCCTTCACCGTCGCGTCCGATCTCACCAGTGTCACCGGGACCGAACACCTCACGTTCACCCCGGATCTGCCGATCACCGAGCTGGTGTTCCGGCTGACGGCGAACACGGCGCCGACCGTCGCGGCGGGCAACAAGATCGTTGTGCGTACGGCGACGGCAGATCACGGCGCGAAGGGGTTCTCGTTCACGGGCGCGGGTGCTGCGGCGTCCACCCAGGGCGGTCTGCTGCACATCCCGTTCGGCGCGAAGATCCCGGCCGGCACAACCGTCACCGCAGACCTGTCCTTCACGCTGACGCTGGGCGAGAAGTCCTTCGACCGGTTCGGCCGTACTGGTGATGGCGCTTCGCGGTACGCGTGGTTCGGCTCGGGCCAGCCATTGCTCGCGTGGGAGCACGGCTTCGGCTGGCACGAGGAGGACATGCTCCAGTTCACGGCCGAGAGCGCGACCAGCGAAGCAATGGACACCGACCTGACCGTCACCGCCCCGGCCACGGACACCGTCATCATGTCCGGGGACCCCAGCCCGGTCCGAAGCGGCGCGACACGGACCTGGCACTCTGCGATTGCGGCAGCGCGGGACGTGAGCGTGGCCGTCGGTCCGTTCGCGGTGTCCGACACGGTCGTCGACGGGGTCAAGCTGCGCCTCGGCGCGTACTCGGCCACGCTCCGGGACCAACTGGTCCCGGAGTTCAAGCGGTCGATCACCGATCTGTCCGCGCGGTTCGGCCCGTTCCCGTTCCCGTCGCTATCGGTCGCGCGGCTGCCGGCATCCGGCGGCGGTATCGAATACCCCAGCTCGATTCTGATGCTGGACGGCTCGCGGCTTGTCGCGGTGCACGAGACCGCGCACCAGTGGTTCTACGCGATGGTAGGTGATTCCCAGGCCTTACACCCCTGGCTGGACGAGGCATTCGCGCAGTACTCCGAGCAACTGGTCAACGGCGACACCGAGCCGGTAGGGGCGCTGGCCGTGCCAGGCGCGGTCGACCGCTCC
The DNA here is from genome assembly GCA_039923055.1 of Jatrophihabitantaceae bacterium. GTDB lineage: Bacteria > Actinomycetota > Actinomycetes > Mycobacteriales > Jatrophihabitantaceae > DASXYU01. The sequence goes on along the minus strand of JBDTDN010000196.1, from coordinate 171 downwards.
GCCGAGTCATACGGGGCGGACATGAACGACTACTACTACATCACCTACGACAAGGGTGCAGCGGCGCTGCATGCGGCACGAGCGGCAGCCGGGCCGGCGCAGTGGGATGCGGCCGTGCGCTGCTACGTTGCGGCCAACGCCTGGCAGATCGCGAACCCGAGCGACTTCAAG
>JBDTDN010000195.1:0-4706 GCA_039923055.1 Jatrophihabitantaceae bacterium | reverse complement strand
GAAGCTACCCATCGGTGTGGCCGAGCGGGACTCACTCGGTGTGGGCGACATTCCGTCCGAGCCGATGTTCGCGGTAACCGCTGCGCCGCGCGGTAACCAACCGCCACCAGGTGCCTTGTCCCACGCTTGCAGGGTCGCGGTCGTACTGCCCGTCGAATGCGCGAGGACCGTGATGACTCGGGTTGCCGTCCCTGTCGAATAGCGCAGTGGCAGCGCTCGGCCGGTGACCGGTCCCGGCTTGGGCGTGTTGACTGCCGACGTGGTGGCGGGGCGCTCCGCGACGACCTGCGGCGGCGCGTGGGTCGCTGGCGGACGACTGGTCGGTGCCGACGGCGACTTCGTCGTCGCGGCCCTGGCCGTTGAATTCGCGGCGGTCGCCTTGGCCGCGCTCGACGTCGCGAGATTACCGGCCGCGGGCAGTGCCGATGGTAGGTAAAGGTAGGCCGCGAGAGGATTGTCCGTCGACGGCGCCGTGGTTGCCGTGGTGGAGCCCATCGGTTCGTGGCCGTCGGCCCGGCTCATGCCGACAGCGACCACTGCACCGCCCGCGACCGCGATGATCGCAGCGGCCGACGGCAGAAACCGCCAGAAGCTCATGGGGCCAGTGTCCCACGTGGGGCCTGTGATCGACGGGAGGATCTGGCATTGGAGGGCACGCAAAGCCGACCGAACCGGATCTGCAAAGCTCAAAGCATGGTTCTCGAGGTTGCCGATATTTCGATCACTCCGGGCAAAGAGGCAGAGTTCGCGGCCGCGTTCGCCGGTGCGCGCGCAGGTTTGGCTACGACGCCCGGCTGTCTGTCGGTCCGAATGACCCGAGGCGTGGAGTCACCGGCACGGTTCGTCCTACTGGTGGAATGGGAATCACTAGAGGCACACGAACGGAACTTCCGCGCCACCGAGCGGTTCACGGTGTGGCGCGCAGCGATCGGACCGTTCTTCGCCAGCCCACCGAACGTCGAACACTTCGCCGACGTCTGAGCGGGTTATTCGGCGCAATGGCCTCGACGAGGTTGCCAGCCGGATCGGCGAGGATCGCAGTGAACTCGCCGCTGCGGTAGATGCCCCAGCATGGAAGCCATCCTGACGGCTCGAATGATCCGGTTCGCAATACTGACCAGGTGACGCTATCGCCCTCAGGTCCCCCGCCGACCGCCCTCACCATCGCCGGCTCCGACTCCGGTGGCGGTGCGGGCGTCCAGGCCGACCTGAAAACCTTCCTGTCCTGTCACGTACACGGCATGTCGGCGATCACTGCCGTGACCGTGCAGAACTCGCTCGGCGTTACCGGGTTCTACGAGTTGCCGCCATACGCGGTCGCTGAGCAGATCGAATCCGTGGCGAGCGACATCGGCATCGGCGCGGCCAAGACCGGGATGCTCGCGTCCGCAGCGATCATCGAGGCGGTGGCGGTGACGGTGCGGCGGCTCGACATCGCCCCGTTCGTGGTCGACCCCGTCGCCGCCTCACAGCACGGTGATCCGCTGCTGCGTCCGGATGCACTCGATGCCCTGCGCGAGTTGATCCTCCCGCTCGCGACACTGGTGACGCCGAACCTGGGCGAGGTGCGGCTGCTGACCGGCATCGAGGTACGTACCCGTTCTGACATGGACGACGCGGCGCGGGCGCTGCATGCGCTCGGACCGCAATGGGTCCTGGTCAAGGGCGGACACCTGCCCGATGCGGATGCGGTGGACGTCCTGTTCGACGGCACGTCCTTCGTCGAACTCACGGCGCCACGACGCACGACCGACCACACCCACGGCTCCGGCGACACCCTTGCAGCAGCGATCACTGCCGGTTTGGCGCGTGGACTGGATATGACGGCCGCGGTCAGGCTGGGCAAGCGGTTCATCACCGGCGCCGTCGACGGCTCGTTCCCACTGGGCTCCGGACTCGGGCCCGTCGGACACTTCTGGCGCATCCGCGACTGGCCGTGAGCACAATGGGCTCGTGAAGCTCAAGCTCGACCTGCACGACATCTACAACCACGGTGACGAGATCGAGAAGGCGCTGCGCGCGATCATCGCCGAGGCCGTGGCGAAGAAGGCACCGCTAGTGGAGATCATTCCCGGCAAGGGCTCCGGACAGCTGAAGAAGCGTGTGCTGCGCTTTCTCGACCAGGAGGAGATCAAGGCCCAGTACCACCGCGTGGAGAAGGATTCCAAGAACTTCGGCCGGGTCTTCGTCCACTTCAGATGGAAGTGATGGGCGTGGCAAGACGGGTGGCAAAGGCGGCGGCCGCGGCGCCTGGATCCTCGGCCTCGGTGATCGCACGCACGACAACAACTCGGCTGGCACCAGCGGCGATCACCGTATCCAGGCGCTCGAGCGACTCGACACCGCCGATCGCGAACCACGGCCGGTCGTCCTGACAGGTCGCGGCATGCTCGATCAACTCGATGCCCGCGGCCGGACGCCCGGGTTTGGTCGGCGTCGTCCAGGTCGGTCCGGTGCAGTAGTACGCGACGCCGGCCTCGTCCCGCGCATCATCGGCCTGGGCGGACGAGTGGGTGGATCGGCCGATCAACACCTCGTCGCCGACGATCTCGCGGGCCACGCTGACCGGCAGGTCATCCTGTCCCAGGTGCAGCACCGGTGCGCGGACGGCGCGTGCCACGTCCGCCCTGTCGTTCACCGCGAAAAGCGCACCGTGCCTCTCGGCGACCGCGGCGAACGTCTCCAGCAGGCCGATCTCCTCGCGCGCCTCCAGCCCCTTCTCCCGCAACTGAACGATGTCCACACCGTTGCTGAGCACGGCGTCCAGGAATTGTTCGAGGTCGTCGGTTCGCGAACGTGAGTCGGTGCAGAGGTACAGGCGGGCGGCTATCAGCGAGATCACTCCCCAAGCGTAGTGTGGGCGCTGCACGGGAGCCTGGTACTTCGGGACAGGCTGAGAGGGCAACTGCCGACCGTCGAACCTGATCCGGGTAATGCCGGCGCGAGGGAGCAGATCGCCCAGTGACATCCAGCGGGACCAGCGACGTTGTCGTCGTCGGTGCGGGCGCGATCGGCGCGGCCGTAGCTTGGCGTTGCGCACAGCGCGGGCTGTCGGTCACCGCGATCGACCCGAATCCGGAACGCGGGGCGTGGCGTACCGCAGCAGGCATGTTGGCTCCGATCACCGAACTGCACTACGCCGAATCGGCGCTGTTGACGCTCAACCTCGACTCCCTGTCCCGCTACCCGGCCTTTGCTGCGGAGGTGACGGATGCGTCGGGGCTGCCGACCGGGTTCCTGGAGTGCGGCACGGTGTCGGTCGCCTGGGACGGCGCGGACCTAGCGGCGCTGCGTGATCTGCACAGCTTCGGACGTCGGTTCGGGTTGGACTGGCAACTGTTGTCCGGCCGGGAACTGCGGACGCTGGAGCCGGCCCTCGCCGCGGGACTGCCCGGCGGGCTGCTCGCCGCTGGTGATCATCAGGTCGACCCACGGCTGTTACACGCGGCCCTGATTGCCGCCGCAGAGTCCGTTGGTGCACGTCTGGTCCGCGCTACGGCAAACATCGATGTCGTGGGTGATCGCGTCGTCGGTGTCACTCTCGAAGACGGAACGTCGGTGCGTGCGGACACGGTCGTGCTCGCCGCCGGCGCCTGGTCCGGGCACGTGGCGGGCCTACCCACGTACCTCGTGCCCCCGGTCCGTCCGGTGAAGGGCCAGACCCTGCGGCTGCGGTTGCCCGGCCAGCCCCGGCTGAAGCACGTCGTGCGCGGGACCGTGAAGGGCGCGCCGATCTACCTGCTGCCGCGGGCTGATGGACAGGTGGTCGTCGGTGGCACCATGGAGGAAGTCGGTTTCGACCAGAACCCCCGCGCCGGCGCCGTGTACGAACTGCTCCGTGACGCGCAGTCGGTGTTTCCGGAACTCGGCGAGGCCGTCCTGGAGGAGGTCAGCACTGGACTGCGGCCCGGCTCGCCGGACAATGCCCCGCTGATCGGTCCGTCCGGGTTGGACGGATTGATCCACGCGACCGGGCACTTCCGCAACGGCATCCTGCTCACTCCGGTGACCGCGGACGGCGTCGTCGAGCTGATCACTACCGGTTCGCTGCCCGGCGTGCTCACGCCCTTCACCCCAGCACGCCTGATCCAGACGGTGTCAGCCTGATGATCATTAACCTGAACGGGCACCCGTACGAAGTCGCGGACGGGACCACGCTGGTCGCACTCATCGAAACAATCGCAGGTTCAACGCGCGGTAGCGCGGCCGTCATCGACAACGAGGTCATCCCGCGCAGCCGGTGGGCGATGCAGCGGCTCGCTGAGGGTCAGCGTGTCGAGCTGATCACGGCTGTGCAGGGAGGCTGAAATGACCGATCCGTTCATCATTGGCGGGGTCGAACTGACGTCGCGGCTGATCCTGGGCACCGGTGGAGCGCCCAGCCTGCAGATCATCGACGAGGCACTCGTGGCCTCTGGCACGGCACTGTGCACGGTCGCGTTGCGCCGTATCGCCCCCCGTAGCGAAGGTTCCGTGATCGACGTCATCGACCGGCGCGGTGTGCGGGTGTTGCCCAACACCGCCGGCTGCCGTACCGCACGCGAGGCGGTCCGCACGGCCGAGCTAGGCCGCGAGGCGTTGGAGACCGACTGGGTCAAGCTCGAGGTCATCGCCGACGAACGAACCCTGCTGCCGGACCCGATCGAACTGCTCGAGGCCGCGCAGACCCTCGTCGGGCTGGGCTTCGTCGTGCTGCCGTACACGAA
>JBDTDN010000194.1:0-2703 GCA_039923055.1 Jatrophihabitantaceae bacterium | reverse complement strand
CGGCCGGTCACTGCCCTCCGCGCCGGACACCACACCACACGCCTCGTCCGGATGGTCCCGACGGGCGTGTTCGATGATCGCGGTCCGCGTCGCAGCATCGATGGTCAGCACGAGGTCCAAGATACCGGGAAGCCTGTTGAGCTACAGCGCGCGCACCACCGAGTCCTGCACGCCGGTGAGGTAGGCGTAGATCGACCACGACATGGCCTCGGGGTCCTTCGGGTCAAAACCGTATCCGTCGTGATCCTCCGTTACGCCCAGCCGCGTACCGACTGCCAGTCGCATGTCGTTCAGCACCTGGATCCAGCGCTGCGCGGCATCCGGCCCGAGGTGCACGTCCAGCTTTTTGGCGCCGGTCGCGGCCTCGGACAGCTCGGCCAGACAGCGCATGGCTCGCTCCCGCCGCTCGGTCAGCAGGCTGTCCTCGGTCAGTACCCGGAATGCCGCCGCCGCCTCGGGATTGTCGCGGTAGCCGTCCGGAAATAGCCGTTGGTACACCGGATCGGCCGCGTCCAGGCAGCCCGGTTGCAACGCGTTGGCCAGGTCCGCCACGAGCGAGCTCAGCGTGTCCGCCTCGATCGAACCCATCCGGACCCGGACTCCCTCGGCATCCTTGGAGATCTTCATTGCTGCTGCTCGGTGGTGGCCCAGAGCCCAAAGCCGTGCAGCGTCGTCACGTCCAACTCCATCCGTTCGCGGGTACCGGAGGAGACCACCGCCCGACCCTTCTCGTGCACGTCCAGCATCAACTTCTCCGCCTTCGCCTTCGGGTAGCCGAACACGGTCATGAACACGTGCGTGACGTAGGACATCAGGTTGATCGGGTCGTTCCAGACGACGGTGATCCACGGACGATCAACCTCGGCAAAGGTGTCCGCCTCGGAGTGCTGCTGCACTTCCCGTTCGGGCGCAAGGGTTCCGGCCATGACTCCCATCGTGGCACGTCAGGCACTGGGCAGTCAGACCCAGCGGCAGATTCCGCGCCGATCCAGGCGATCGGTAACGTTCCCCCTATGACAGCCAAGCCCGGACCCCGACTGGGATATCCCGGACTCGCGTTGACCCTCATCGGCTCGGTCGCACTGCTCATCTCCTTCACCTGGGTAAATTGGTACGCGGGCACCAGTGGAGCTGACGGCATCAGCGATATCGGTTTCAACGACCTGCACCAGAACTTGGCAGCCTTCTCGGCTCCTGCGGCGTCCACGTCCTACTTCGGCTGGATCGCCTGGACGCTGCTCATCATCGTGCTGCTTCTCGGCGTCGGCGCGAACCTGCCCAACAGAGCAGCTGACTCCTTGCGCATTGCAGGATTGGCGGTTGGTCTGATCGGGTCGGCCTGGACGTACTACGCGCTCGCGCAGTACATCCAGGCCTTGCACGACCGCGGCGCGACAAACGCAGGAGTGTTCACTCGCTCGGAGTCCGGTATCTGGCTGGCGATGGTGGGCTACCTGTTCGCGGGGATCGGCGCGGCGCTCGGACCGTTGCCGATCCGCTCCGTGCTGACGCCCCGGTCGCACGCATGACGAGCGCGCTGTTCACCGACCGGTACGAGCTCACCATGCTGGGCTCGGCACTGCGGGACGGCACGGCGGGCCGGCCGTGCGTCTTCGAGGTCTTCGCCCGACGACTGCCGGACGGGCGACGTTACGGGGTCGTTGCCGGGACCGCGCGACTGCTCGCAGCGATCGAGGGCTTCCGTTTCGACGAGGCGACCATTGACTTCCTGCTGGCAAATGGCGTGATCGATCAGCAGGCCGTCGAATACCTGCGCACGTACCGGTTCTCCGGCCAGATCGACGGCTATCCCGAGGGTGAGCTGTTCTTCCCGCAGTCGCCGATCCTCACGGTGTCCGGGACGTTTGCCGAAGCTGTGGTGCTGGAGACGCTGGCACTGTCGGTCCTCAACCACGACTGCGCCGTCGCTGGCGCAGCAGCCCGGATGGTGACGGCGGCAGCCGGTCGTCCGATCATCGAGATGGGCTCGCGTCGCACCCACGAGGATGCAGCTGTTGCCGCTGCCCGGGCGGCGTACCTGGCCGGCTTCGCCGCGACGTCCAACCTCGCTGCCAGCGCGCGGTACGGCGTCCCGACGACCGGCACCGCGGCGCACGCCTTCACGCTGCTGCACGACGACGAGCGGTCCGCGTTCGCCGCGCAGGTCGCGACCATGGGCACCGGCACCACCCTGCTGGTCGACACGTATGACATCACCCGAGGCATCGAGCTTGCGGTGGAGATGGCCGGCCCCAGCCTCGGCGCCATCCGCATCGACTCCGGCGACCTCGGGGTGCTGGCCCGGCTGGCACGCGAACAATTGGACGGACTCGGCGCAAAAGGTACGCAGATCGTGGTCAGCGGGGACCTGGACGAGTTCGCGATCGCCGCGCTGGCCGCTGCCCCGGTCGATGCCTACGGCGCGGGCACGGCTGTGGTAACCGGTTCCGGTGCGCCGACCGCCGGGCTGGTCTACAAGCTCGTCGAGGTGGGCGGGCGGCCAGTGGCCAAGCGCTCGGAGCACAAGCAGAGCAACGGTGGTCGCAAGACCGCGTTGCGTGCGCACAAGCCCACCGGGACGGCGCTGGAGGAGATCGTGTCTGCCCGCCGCGATGTCGAGCAGGGCCCGGGCGAGACGCTGCTCCAGCGGCCGTTGATGCGTCACGGTGCGGTGGTCGACGGACTGCCGACGCTCGCGCAGTC
>JBDTDN010000193.1:0-15112 GCA_039923055.1 Jatrophihabitantaceae bacterium | reverse complement strand
AGCCAGTCGCCGACGGCGACAATGTCGCTACCACCGCCGAGAAACGGGTATTTCAGCCTGGCCGCGGTCGGGACTTGGTCCACGCTGCCGAGCGACGCGACGTGCTCGGCCCGGGTGCATCGATCGACCTGGGAACCACGGCCTGACAACGCCGTCCCGAACCACGCGATGCCGGACGCGGCCGCGGTGCACCAGAGCTTCCGCGTCCGCCCGGTGTCCGGCGGCGGAAGCGCCGACCCGCGCTGGGACTCGTGGTTGCTGCCGCGCGTGGACGGGCAGTACACCGGCACGACGGACGAGATCTTCCAGTGGGCCGCGTGCAAGTGGGGGCTACCGGACAACCTGCTGCGCGCCGTCGCCGTTCGGGAGTCCACGTGGTACGAGTACGAGGTCTACCCGACCGGGCGCCCGGTACTCGACTGGGGCATGGGCGACATGATGCCGAATAGCACCGCGGGAGCGAGCACATATTGCAACGGCATAGCTAGGTACGGTCGCGACTACCAGAAGGACTTCGGCGCCGGAACCTGCCCACGGACGTTCTCGATCGGGGGCGTGATGTCGTGGCAGTCGCCGTCATGGGGAGCGATGCCCGGCAATCAGAACGGTACGTTCCCGTTCACCCGCCAGTCGACCGCGTTCGCACTTGATTACCTCGCGTCGCAATTGCGCGGTTGCTACAACGGATGGCAGTACTTCCTCAAGGACAGCGGCAGCTACCAGGCTGGAGACCTCTGGGGTTGCGTCGGCGCCTGGTATGCCGGGGACTGGCACAGCAGCGACGCGAACGGGTACATCGGTCGAGTGCGCGCAGAACTGGACAGCCGGACCTGGCTGCGCGCGGACTGGCCAACCAACAGGCCCGCGTGCAGCCCGACGTACGGGTGCCCAACCGGCAGTCGATGACGGCTGCCGTCGGCGCCGCCACGGTGCCCGCCCCCGGTTCGGACAGCACCGCTGGCACAGTCATTTCGATGAGATGGCCTAATGCACATTGACGATGTGCGTGATCGCTGCCGCTAGCTAATCTGCCGACGCGCTGTCGCGCGATCGGAGAAAACCCGGGGGTTTGAGCCCTGTTGCGCGACAGCCACCAGACGCCGGTCCGGCCGGACGCTCGTAACGCGAGCGCTCCGTCCTGACCGGCTCGGATCGAGGTGTTGGGGGATGTCGGGCGATGGGGTTGACAGATGGCACGCGACTGGCCGTTGTTGGATGCGGGTACTGGGGGGCGAAACACGTCCGAGTGCTGCACTCGACCAAAGGCGTCGAGAGCGTCGCACTCGTCGACGGCAATGAGTCGCGACTGCGCGCACTCTCGCGCACCTACCCGTCGGCGCAGACCTTCAGCCGGCTGGCCGATGCACTGCCACACGTGGACGCGGTCGTCATCGCGACGCCGCCGACCACGCACTTCCCGCTGGCGCTCGAGGCGATCGCCGCCGGCCGGCACGTGCTGGTGGAGAAGCCGCTGTGTCCGACGTCCCGCGAAGCCCGCCGGCTGATCGCGGCCGCAGCGGAGGCGAGTGTCGTGCTAATGACCGGCCACACCTTTGAATACAATCCTGCGGTCTGGAAGCTGCGGGAGCTTGTCCACTCAGGTGTCCTCGGCGAGGTCTATTACCTCGACTCTGCTCGACTCAATCTCGGTCTGTACCAGACCGACGTGAACGTTATCCTGGACCTCGCACCGCACGATGTCTCGATCATCAATCACGTGCTCGGCGTGCCGCCGATCGCCGTGCAGGCTTGGGCCTCACGTCACGCGCACCCGCACTTCGAGGACGTCGCCTACCTGCGGCTGATCTACGCGAACGACAAGCTCGCCGCGAACATCCACGTCAGCTGGCTCGACCCATGCAAGGTCCGCCGCGTCACCGCGGTGGGTAGCGCGAAGATGGCGGTGTATGACGATCTGGCTGCCGAGGAACGGATCCGGATCATGGACAAGGGCGTGTCGCCCTGGCCGGGTGGCGACGACCTCACGCGGCCGCCGATGTCCTACCGCTACGGCGACATCACCTCACCGTTCGTTGCATCGGACGAGCCGCTCTCACTGCAAGATGCGCACTTCGCGCACTGCGTCCTGACCGGCGCGTCCCCAAACACCGACGGCGCGAACGGCCTAGCCGTCGTGGAGGTCCTCGAGGCCGCGCAGCTCTCCCTGCAGCTGAACCGGCCAGTATGGCTCGAGGAGATCGTGCAGCGGGACGAGCTCACGCTCCTCGCAGGTTCGGGCCGGCTGTTCGCGCCCGCGCGCACCCTCGCCAAGAAACCGCCACCGCTGCACTCGGAGAACGGCTGGCACCACGGTTCGAGCAGCCCCGCCGTCGTCGGTGCGGAGTGAGACCGGTGGTAACAATGCGCGTCCCCTTCCTCGACCTGCCCTCGATGACAGCTGAGGTCCGGTCCGAGGTCACCGCCGGCTGGGCCGATTTGCTGGACACCAGCCGGTTCGTCGGCGGCGTCGCGGTTGACCGGTTCGAGGCGCAGTGGGCGGCCTACTGCCAGACGTCCGAGGCGGTCGGGGTGGCGAACGGGACGGACGCGATCCAGCTGACCCTACGGGCGCTGGGTATCGGCGCGGGGGATGAGGTCATCGTCCCAGCAAACAGCTTTGTCGCTACCGCCGCGGCAGTCGTCCTGGCTGGAGCGCGCCCCCGGTTCGCCGACGTCGAGCCCGAGACGCTGCTGCTGGACGTCGACGGCGTGGCGAGCGCGATGACCACCCGCACGCGCGCGGTCATCGCCGTGCACCTCTACGGTCAGATGGCCGACGTGGGAGCACTCGGCGAGGCCGCGGACCGTTACGGGATCGCGTTGATCGAAGATGCGGCGCAGGCACACGGCGCGCGCCGCTCCGGGCGGCGGGCGGGCGCGGGCGGCCGCGCGGGATGCTTCAGCTTCTACCCGGGCAAGAATCTCGGTGCGTTCGGCGACGCGGGCGCCGTCGTCACGTCCGACCCGGCGCTCGCCACCCGCGTTCGTGCGCTGCGCGACCACGGGCGTCGTGACGGCGGCCATTACGATCACTGTTACCTGGGCACGAACAGCCGACTCGATGCGGTGCAGGCGATCGTGCTGAGCGCCAAGCTCAGGCACCTGGACCGGTGGAACGCGGCGCGGCGCGCGATCGTGGATCGGTATCGTGACGCCTTGACCGGGACGTCGATCGCGCTCGTCGCCGAAGCGGCCGGCGCGTACGGCGTGCACCACCTCGCCGTCGTTCGGGTACCCCAGCGCGCGCAGGTTCGGCATCTACTGGCCGAGCGGGGCATCGAGACCGGCGTCCACTACCCGACTCCGATACACCTGCTCGCGCCATTTCGCGATCTGGCCGACCGACCGTTGCCGGTCACCGAGAGCGCGGCGCAGGAGATCCTGTCGCTTCCGATCAGCCCGCACCTGCGCCCCGAGCAGGTCGAGCACGTCTGCCGGACGCTTGCCGGCATCGACCAGTGGCTGCACCAAGGGCAGGCCAGCCGTGTATGACGTCCTGATCCAGTCTGGCCTGAACGCCGACGCCTCGGCGATCCTCGGCTACGCGCCAGCGCGACCGTGCACGCGCGATCTGGAGATCGGAACCGACGCCACGATCCGCGGCGGGTCGACGATCTACCTCGGCTCCCGGATCGGCAGTCGCTTGGAGACCGGGCACAACGTCGTGATCCGCGAGGACTGCACAATCGGGGACGACGTGTCTATCTGGAGCAATACCGTCGTCGACTACGGCTGTCGGATCGGTAACGGCGTCAAAATTCACTCGAACTGTTATATCGCCCAGTACACCCAGATCGACGACGAAGCGTTCCTAGCGCCGGGCGTCAGCGTGGCCAACGACCTGTACCCAGGCCAGGCGGCATCGTCGCGTGTCATGTCCGGACCGGTGATCGGCGCTCGGGCGCAAATCGGCGTTAACGTGACGCTGTTGCCCTTCGTTCGAATTGGCGCCGGTGCCCTGATCGGTGCGGGCGCGGTCGTCGTGCTTGACGTGCCGGCCGGGTGCGTCGCGTTCGGCAACCCAGCCGCGGTTCGCGGCCGGGTCCAGGACCTTAGGTCGATCGAACAACGTGTCGAGGCGGTGGCCGGCTCCGCGAGCCGCTTCCGACGGGCGCGGCCGCCCGAAGCTGCGATATCTGACGGAACGCGGCGATGACAACACATGAGCTGGCACCGAGCACGACCATGGCATCGGCCGTCGCAACGCCGCGGATCCGACGGCGGCTCGGAAAGCGGCTGTTCGACATCGTCGTCGCGGCCCTGCTGCTGACCGTCCTGTCGCCGCTCCTGATCCTCGTGTCCGTTCTGGTAAGCGTCACCAGCCGCGGTGGCCCGCTGTACCGGCAGATGCGGATCGGCCGTAACGGTGCCGAGTTCAGCATGTACAAGTTCCGAACGATGACGGTCGGCTGTAGCGACCAACTGCACCGCGACTACGTCCGACTGCTGTTGACCCAGGATCACCCTCCTGCCGGAGGCGCACGCGGACTGTTCAAACTTGAGGCCGACCCGCGCATCACCGCCGTCGGCCGCATCCTGCGACGCACCAGCATCGACGAGCTGCCACAACTGTGGAACGTGCTTGTCGGCGACATGTCGCTCGTCGGGCCGCGCCCGGCGCTCGCGTGGGAGGCGCAACTGTTCAGCGCCACGCATCGCGCTCGCTTTCTCGTCTCGCCGGGGCTCACGGGGCTGTGGCAGGTGAGCGGTCGGAGCCGCCTGCCGATGCTTGAGGGTCTTGACCTGGACGTGCGATACGTCCAGGAGCAGAGCTTCAACTTGGACCTTCGGATCCTGCTCAAGACGGTCCCCGCCGTGCTCAGCGCCGCCGGGGCATCGTGACAGCCACCGCTGATTCGCAGGCCGTCCAGGTCAGCCGCGACAGCACGACTGCGAGCGACTCGATCACGGTCGCGTCCTGGACCTTGGCCAGTAGGGTGACCGGCGTTGTCAAGATCGCCGCCATCGGCGCGGTGTTCGGTCCGACATACCTCGGCAACGCTTACCAGTTCACGAACTCGCTACCCAACCTCATCTATTTCGGCCTGCTTGCCGGTTCGCTGTTCTCCTCGCTGCTCGTACCGGCGCTGGTCCAGCACATCGACTGTGGAAACCGCGCCGCATTTGAGCGCGTGGCCGGCGGGTTTCTCGGAGTCACCCTGGTCGCGATGCTCGCGCTGATTCCAGTGGCCATCATCCTGGGCCCGTTCGCGCTGCATGCCGCTGCTGGCGCGCATGCGAGCGGCTCCGCCCAGGAGTCCGTCGGGCGGTACCTTATTGTGCTGTTCATCCCGCAGGTGTTCCTCTACGGCGTCGTCGGCACAGCCGCCGCGGTAATGAACGCCCACCGCAAGTTCGCCTTGGCCGCCGCGGCGCCGGCGGTCGAGAACATGGCGACCATCGCCGTGCTCGGCGCATGCGCTGCGCTGTACGGCACAGGTGTCGACGTCCGATCGGTGCAGACGGGCGAGCTGTTGCTCCTGGGGCTGGGGACGACCGGCGCGGTCGCCCTGCACGCGGGCACCCAGTGGTGGGGCGCGCGTCGTGTCGGCGTGCTACTCGTCCCACGGGCCGGGTGGCACGATCACGAGGTGCGGGCGATCGTGCGGCGTGCGCTGCCATCGCTAGCGCAGGCCGGGCTGATGGCGGCCCAGGTGATCACGCTGCTCGTGTTGGCCAATCGCGTGCCAGGTGGTGTTGTCGCCTTCCAGATCGCGTTGAACTTCTACTTCCTGGCGATCGCGCTCGGCGCGACGCCGGTCGCCCTGTCGCTGCTGCCCAGCCTGGCCCGATTCCACGTCGAAGGCGATGTAGCGCGCTTCCGGGAGACGCTCAGCGGCGGCTTCGCGCTTGGCCTGTTCGTAGCTATACCGGCTGCCGTGGCGTACGCCGGCCTGTCGCTGCCGCTCGCCCAGGCCGTCAGCTTCGGCCGGATGGGAACACCGGACGGTATCGCCCTGGTTAGCAGTGCCCTCGCCGCGCTCTCGCTCGCGGTCATCGGTCAGACCGCCTTCGCGATCGCGACGTACGCGAGCTACGCGCGCAAGGACACCCGCACGCCTCTCGTCTCGATGATGCTGCAGGCCGTGGTCTGCATCAGCCTGGCAGCGATAGCCCTGGCCGTGCACGGTAAAGCCGTGCTGATCACCCTGGGCCTGGCGTACTCCACCTCCGTCGTCGTCGCCGCGCTGCACCTGAACCTCGTCGTGCGACGCGGCGCCAGCCGTTCCGGCGGCCAGAGCCGGGTAGCCGTGATCCGGATCTGCTGCGCCGCGATCCTGATGATCGGACCGGCCTGGCTGGCCGCCCGGGTGGTCCCGCATTGGGTCGGGCCACCGCTCGGCCCGCGCTTGGCGATCATTCTCGCGGCGCTCGCAGGAATCGGGGTCTACGTGGGCGCCCAAGCGGCGATGCGCGCGCCGGAGCTTTCGTGGCTCGGTGCGGGAATGCGGCACCTGCGCGCGCGGGCCTCGGCGATCGGGGCCAGCGATGGCTAGCAGCGCGTCCACGTATCTGACCGACACGGCGTGGCGGTACCGCACCGTGTCCGGAGGGCTGTTCACAGTCGCGCTCGGGGTGGCCGCGGTGGCGACCGTGCGGCCCGGGCTCGCCGCGCTCGCTGTTCCGGTACTCGGATTGACGGCGTGGGTGTACGTGCGCCCACAGCTCGCCGCCTACCTCGTCATCGGGCTCACTCCGCTCATCGTCGGCATCGACCGCGGGAGGAGCATCCCGTTGCTGCGGCCCAGCGAGGCCCTTGCGCTGAGCGTGGGATTGGCGCTGTTGTTGCGCAGCGTGATCCAGCCGCGCAGCACACCCAGGCAGCACGTGCACCTGTCCCGGGTCGAAGTCGCGATCGTGCTGTTGGCGATCACCAGCTCGGTGATGCCGCTCACCTGGATGCTCGCGCGGCAGGTGCCCATCTCACACGACGACCTGCTGTACGCGCTGGTGATGTGGAAGTACGCCGGCATCTACCTGATCGTCCGGGCCAGCGTCACTACGGCGGCACAGGCGATTCGGTGCCTCCAGATCTCGGTCGCCGCGAGTTGCGTCGTCGCGGCCATTGCGATCCTGCAGTCGTTGCAGCTGTTGGGCGTGTCCCATCTGCTCGCCACCTACTACGCACCGTTCGGCTACACCGGTGCCCTGTCACACGCCCGCGGCAGCTCGACGCTGTCGCTGCCAGCCGCCACGGCCGATCTGCTCATCTACAACCTCGCGATCGTCGCCGGGCTCTGGATCTGGATGGGCAGCCACCGCGCCGCCCTCTCCGCGATCAGCCTGCTGCTCGCGATGGGCGCAATCTCCGCAGGCGAGTTCTCCAGCGCCATCGGCCTCGTGATAGGCGTGTGCGCCATCGCGTTCGTGACCAGCTACCCGCGCCTGCTCTCAATCTTCGTCCCGTTCGGCGGCATCGCCCTTGTTGTCCTGCGCCCAGTCATCCAGGCTCGGCTCAGCGGGTTCGACTCGGTGTCCGGGCTCCCAGTGAGCTGGGCCGGGCGGCTGGCCAACCTGCGCGGCTACTTCTGGCCGAGGTTGTTCGCCGACTGGAACTACGTTCTCGGGGTGCAGCCGTCGGCCCGCGTACCGGTGGCCTTCCAGGCGACCGGGTACGTGTGGATCGAGAGTGGATACACCTGGTTGCTGTGGGGCGGCGGTATCCCACTGCTCGCCAGCTTCGGCTACTTCGTGACGGTCAGCATCAACTCATCCTGGCGCGAGGCCCGACGACCCGACGGTCCGTTTAATATCGCCGCGCTTGCCGTCGTCGTATCGGTGACGGTGATGGCAGTGTTGATGATCTTCGATCCGCATCTGACGTACCGCGGCGCAGCGGAGGAGATGTTCGCGCTGCTGGCCCTGTCGGCTGTGCTGGGCAGAGCAAACGACCCGACCCGCCAGCCAGCAGTCGGCCACAACCGAATCGATGTGGAGGCCAACGCATGTCCCAGATAGTCAACGGTAACGACGTCCGCCAGACCCGGCTCAAGGTCAATGGCGCCGGACGTGACCGGCCCGTGGGCGACGCTCTGCAGCAGTGGGGTCCGCCCACCGACACCGCCGTTTCGGAGCCCTGGAGTAGCGCTGCGCCACCGCAGCGGCGGGACCTGGTCCGCATCGTGCACAACCAGCGCTGGTGGATCCTCGCGTTCGTCGTAGTCGCGGTGGCCTTGGCTACGCTCTACACGTACTCGCGAGCTCCGAGCTACCGTTCGAGCGCCGACGTCCTTGTCCAGCCGCGGGTGTTCGCGGCCGGCACCGTGCCCCAGGCGCCCGACATGGGCAGCGAGAAGGCTGCCGCAGGCTCGACCACGGTCCTGACCATCGCGGCGCAGACTCTCGGCGTGTCCGTCAGCACGCTGTCCGACGGGCTGACGATCAGCGTCCCGTTGAACACACACGTACTCCACATCGCCTATGCGGCTGGTTCCGCCCAGACGGCGAGGGACCGCGCCCAGGCGGTGGCCGACGCGTACGTCTCGTACTGGCTTACGCTGCAGCCGGATCTGTCTGGCGTCAGCGGCGCGACCACGCGCTCGCGCATCGTCCCGACCGAGGTCATCACGCCAGCCACCGTGCCGACTTCACCGTCCAGCCCCAACCATCTCACCGACCTGACCCTTGCAACGATCATCGCCTTGCTGCTCGCGTTCGGGACGGCGTACCTTCGTGACCGCTTCGACGATCGGCTGAGCGGGCCGCAGGACGCTGAGCGGACCGCGGGAACCGGGGTAATCGCGGTACTACCTCGGCAGCGTCATACAGACCGTTCTGGGCTGCCGGCCCTGGGCACGTCCCCGCGCACATCGTCCGCCGCATACCACGACCTCGCCTCACTCGTCCTGGACGCGGTGGCCGACCGCCACGCCCGATCGATCCTGATCACCGGCCCGACCGGTAGCGCGCACTCGGCGATCGCGGCCAACCTCGCCGTCTCACTCGCCAGGACCGGCCGGCGGGTCGCTCTCTTCTTCGCCGAGCGCGCTGCGCAATCGGGCGGCGTCAGCGCCGACTACGTACGAGGCGCAGCGGCGGACCTGCCCGAATTGCAGGTGCTCGAGCGCGAGGCCAAGAGCGGCGAGTTCGACGCCACCGAACTGCGCCAGTTGGTGCGGCGCCTGTGCTCGACCAGCGACATCGTCGTAGTCGTCGGGCCGGCCGCCTTGGTCGGCGCGAACGTCCGCGCACTCGTCGACGCCGCAGACCTGCTCGTGATCTCGGCCGAGACCCGCCGCACGACGCGCACGCAGCTCCGGACCGCCATGCGGCGCCTGCGCCCGGCGCGCAGCAAGGTGGTCGGCGTCGTTCTGCAGAAACCACACGGCGCGCGTCTGATCCGGCGCGGGACCAGCAAGCCTGATCGACCAGCCGCCGAGTCTGAGGCGACACCGCGACCGCCGTCCCCCGGCCGTCCGGCGATCGACGGCGCCGCCGTCGGTATCGGGCCGCGCCCCACACGCTCGGGAAGCGCCACACGGCGCGACCAACCAGCTGAACGGCCAGCCAACCCGGCCCGTCCCCTGAGTACGGAGAAGTGACCCGATGACCGAACAGCTCAGCGTGTTGGCCCGCCCTGTGGTCGCACCCGACAGTGCAACCTGCCAGCTGTACGTAGTCCGCCACGGGACGACGACGATGAATGTCGAGAACCGCTACCGCGGGCGTCGCGACGTGCCGCTCGACGCGCAGGGGTACCAGGATGCGGTGGACGCCGCACGGCGCCTATCGTCGGTCGGGCTGGCTGCCGTGTACACCGGCCCGATGCGGCGCACGATTGCGACCGCCCAGATCATCGCAGACGAGGCTCGTGTCCCGGACCTGCGCATCCTGCACGGCTTGAACAACGTGGACTACGGCGCGTGGGAGGGCCTGACCGCCGAGGAGGCGGCCGCGCAGGACTTGGACGCATTCACCTTGTACCGAAGTGATCCTTACCGTGCTGTATGCCCGGCCGGTGAGCGCCTGGTCGATGCCCAGGAGCGGATTTTCTCGGCACTGAACCTGATCGGTTCCCGGCACGCAGGTGAGACGGTTGTCGCGGTGACCCACGCGGTGATGATCCGGCTCGTCGTCGCGCGGCTGACGGGGATCGGTGGCGCGAGCTGGCGGATACCGGTGGGGCGCGGCTCCCTGACGCTGTTCGAGTTGAGCGGCGACACGGTGAATCTGAAGGCGCTACCCGAGGGTGACGATGTCGACTGACCAGAGCATTATGGTCGCGGCCGGAGTGGATCACACGTGAGTGCCGCCGCACTCGCGACGGCGGCCGATCCAGCCGCGCTGACCCTTGTCGTCGCCGTCGCGGCGCTGGCCGTCGTCCAGTCGATCTTCGGCGTCGGACTGCTCCTGTTCGGCACCCCGCTATTGCTCCTTCTCGGCATGCGGTATCCCGATGTTCTCGCCTACGTGCTGCCGTGCTCGATCGTGGTGAGCTTGCTCCAGGTGGTCACGTCCGGTGGCTTCACCCTGGAGCCGATCCGACGCCAGTTCCTGCTGATCACGGCGCCTGCAGTCGTTGTCATGACCGCAGTGGCGCTGGCGATCGGCACACCGCGCCAGATGCGGGTGGTGATCGGCGCCATCCTGCTTTTGACGGCGCTGACGCGGATCGGCCGTCTGCAACGGGCGCTGGTCCGATCGGTGCTGCGGCATACCAGGGCGCTGATGCTGCTGCTGGGCATCGTCCACGGCTGGAGCAACCTGGGTGGAGGCGTCCTCGCTGTCATCGTCGGTAGCTCGTTCGACGACAAGGAATCCATCCGGCGGCATATCGCGTTCGCGTACGGAGCCATGGCGATCCTGCAACTGGCTCTCGTGCTGGTGACAGCGCACCCGCACGTTCGGACCGCACTCTGGCTGACGTTGCCCTGTATGGCAGGCGCGATCTTCCTGCTCATCGGCCAGCGCACGTTCCGGATGACGCGCGAGCGTGGTTACCAGGCCGGGCTCACCGCGTTGATCGCCAGCTTTGGCGCGATCCTGGTGGGTGCGGCGTGACCGCGACGACGCACGTCCCCACCCTCACGAGTACGCGCAGGGGACGGCAGGCCCACATCCTGCTCGTCGTCGAGAACGTTTCGCTCGCTCGGGACCACCGGCTGCGTAAGCAGTCCGACACCCTGGTGAAGGCCGGTTACCGCGTCACGGTGATCTGCCGCCGGGACCCTGGAAACCAGGCGAACGCCGGTATTCGTGTTCGCGATTATCGACCGCCGGCCGACGGCCGGAGCAAGCTCGGCTTCGCGCGCGAGTACGGGTATTCACTGGTTCGCGCCAGCTGGCTGATCGCCCGTACCTTCGCAACGGACCGTTTCGATGCGGTACAGATCAGCGGCACCCCTGACCTGTACTTCGCGATCGCCGCACCGTTTCGCCGCCTAGGTGCCCGCCTGGTGTTTGACCAGCGTGACCTGTCCCCCGAGCTTTACGAATTGCGATACGGCCGCCGCGGCGCCGCGTACCGCGCCCTGCTCTGGTTGGAGCGTGCGAGCTATCGCAGCGCCGACCACGTCATCACGGTCAACCGCTCGCTCGAGCACGTCGCGTACGAGCGCGGCGGGCTGGCACTCGGGCAGGTCTCGATTGTCGGGAACGGTCCGGTGCTCGCCCGCACCAGATCGGCGGTGGCCCGGCCCGAGTTGCGCCACGGTCGGCGCTACCTGTGCTGCTGGATCGGCGTCATGGGTCCGCAGGATCGGGTCGAGCTCGCCCTCGCCGCCGTTCACGAGCTGGTCACTCGACTGAGACGTACCGACTGCCACTTCGCGTTCGTCGGGGACGGCGAGACGCGCGTGCAGTGCGAGCAGGTCGCGGCCAGCCTGGGTCTCGAGGCCTACGTCTGCTTCCCGGGGTGGCTCGCGGAGGCGAACGCGTTCGACTACCTGGCGACGGCCGACGTCGCCATCGAGCCCAACCTCGAGCAGATCGTCTCGCCCGTAAAGGCCATGGAGTACTTGGCGTTCGGCCTGCCGTTCGTGGCCTTTGACCTGACCGAGACGCGGGCACTGGCAGGCGACGCGGCAGCGTACGCGGAGCCGGGCAACGTGCACGAGATGGCCGACCGGCTCGACGCGCTACTGGACGACCCCGACCGAAGATCGCGGATGAGCCTGGCGGGCCGTGAGCTGGCCGAGGAACACGTCGCCTGGGAATGCCAGGAACAGACCTATCTGCGCATCTACCGAACCCTGATCGACCCGGACACCGCAACGGCACCACCAACAAGGGGGACGCGATGACAGCACCGGAACTATCAACGTTTTTACGACGGGCTCGTCACCGACTGCGTACCCGCGCGTCCGAGCACCCGTCGGTATACCTGCCTTTCGCCCGCTGGAAGTATCCGGGTCCAAGCCCCATGGTGATCGGACAGGACACCGAACTGGTCGTCGACGGATACACCCGATCCGCGTCTACGTTCGCTGTGTATGCCCTGCAGTTGGCCCAGGAACGGCCGCTGCGCTTGGCGCACCATTTGCACGCGCCAGCCCAACTGGTTGCGGCGGCGCGGGCAGATCTGCCCGCGCTACTCGTCATCCGTGAACCGCGTGACGCGATCCTCTCGCACGTCGTCCGCGAACCCGGCGTGGTCATCCGAGACGCCCTGGACGCGTACATCCGCTTCCACGAAACACTGCGACCGCACCGGGAGCGCATGGTCGTCGGCGACTTCAGGACGGTCACACACGACTTCGGTGCGGTGATCGCGCGGCTCAACGAGCGCTTTGGGCTGACCCTGCGTGAGTTCGTGCCCACACCGCAGAACCTGGCCGAGTGCTTTGCCTTCATCGAACAGCGCGGCTCCCTCTCGAGCGTTTTGCTCGGCTTCGAGTCGGGTCTAGTTACGCGGAGCGACGCACTTGCCGAACTGCACCGCCGGCAACAGGTCGAGCCGCCGGGAACGCTGCGTGAGGCGTGGAAACCGTCTGCCGAGCGCCGTCGCAAGACCGAAGCACTTGCCGAGCAGTGGTCCGCTCGCTCGCTCGCCCGCCTGCGAGAGCGGGCCGACGCGCTGTATGCACGGTTCACCGCCGACGCCGTCGCCGCGGTGGAGGGCACATGACGGCGTTCGACCTCGCGCGGCCGACCCACCGCGCTCTTGTCGATCTTGTCGTGGACCCCGAGTGTGCCGCCGAGCTGAAGTCCCGAGCCGTGCGCTGGCCGTCGTGGACGTTGAGCCGGCGCCAGTTGTGCGACCTCGGGCTCCTGGCGAGCGGCGCCTTCTCGCCGCTCGCCAGCTTCCTCGGCCAGAACGACTACCTCGCGGTGTGCGGGTCGATGCGACTTGCCGACGGGACGTTGTGGCCAATGCCGGTCACGCTCGACGTCACCGCGCACGCCTTCGGAACCACTGCCGGACAGGATCGGCTCGCGCTCCGTGACCGCGAAGGCGTGCTCGTCGCAGTCCTGGAACGCACGCAGATGTGGCGCCCGGACCGGCATGCCGAGGCTGGCCAGGTATTCGGCACCACCGACGACAGCCATCCCGGTGTGAATCACGTTCTCCACGCAACGCACGACTGGTACGTCTCAGGCCGGCTGTCCGTGCTGAGCCAGCCAGAACTGCCCGAACACGGCGTACTCACCCTGACCCCGCGTCAGGTGCGTGCCGAGTTCGCCCGGCGCGGCTGGGACCGCGTGGTGGCATTCCAGACCCGCAACCCCCTGCACCGGGCGCACCAGCAGTTGACGCTGCGAGCCGCGCGCGAAGCGGACGCGCGGCTGCTGATCCATCCGGTCGTGGGGATCGGCAAGCCGGGCGACGTTGCCGTCCGCACCCGGGTTCGCTGTTATCGAGCGATCATGCCGAGCTACCCGGACGGCACCGCGATGCTGTCACTGCTCCCGCTTGCCATGCGCATGGGCGGTCCGCGAGAGGCGCTGTGGCACGCGCTGATCCGCGGGAACTACGGTGCGACGCACTTCATCGTCGGCCGCGACCACGCCAGCCCAGGAGCGGACGCGCACGGCCGACCTTTCTACGCGCCGTACGAGGCACAGGACCTGCTGGCCGCCCATGACACCGAACTGGAGGTGAAGATCGTCCCATTCCGGCGCATGGTCTATCGCCCGGACACGGACTCCTACTGCGCCGACGACGAGGTCCCGCCCGGCACGGTCACCCGGACGATCTCGGGAACCGAGCTGCGCCAGCGCCTCGCGGCCGGGCGCGCATTGCCGACCTGGTTCACCCCGCCAGCCGTCGCCGCCGAGTTACGCCGCTGTTACCCCGCGCCCGCCCACCGCGGTCTTACCGTGTTCTTCACCGGCTTGTCCGGTGCCGGCAAGTCGACGATAGCCAACCACCTGTGCGCGTCACTAGAGGACCGGTACGGGCGCAACGTCACGCTGCTCGACGGCGACGTCATACGCCAGCACCTGTCGGCGGACTTGGGTTTTGGCCGACGGGACCGCGAGGAGAACCTGCGTCGGGTCGCTTTCGTCGCTGGCGAGGTCACCCGACATCGCGGGGTGGCGGTGTGCGCGACCATTGCGCCGTACGCGGGGATCCGAGCTGATATCCGGCGCACCGTCGAGCAATACGGCGGCTTCGTACTCGTGTACGTCGCGACCCCGCTGGACGAGTGCGAACGCCGCGACCGCAAAGGCCTCTATGCCAAGGCACGCGCCGGACTATTGCCGCAGTTCACCGGGGTGTCCGACGACTTCGACGAACCGGAGGACGCCGACATCGTGATCGACACGCAGGTGCAATCGCCCGCCGCGGCCGCAGATTCGATCATCGAGCACCTCGGCCGACTCGGCTACTTGCCCACCAGGTCCAAATCAGGCGAGTGTTAACGGCGCTCACGGTTAGAAGCGGTCGAGCAACGCGAGCGTCACTACCGCCAGCGATGAGTGTCCGCCGAGCTTGCTGTCATGTTCTGCATGTGCGTGCGGTGCTTCGCGAGACGTGTCGTGCTCGGCGCAGTTCACTCTGAGTCGCCCGTCCTTTAGACGAGGACCGCTACGTCGTTTGGGTGAGTCGCCGCGGCCCGCACATCCGTACAGTTCCCTTCGCGAAGAGCTTGATGGCGACCGGATTCGTGCGCGCTAACGCCTATCGCATCGCTGATTGTGAGGGTGGACGACCGTGGACATCTGGTCT
>JBDTDN010000192.1:0-3510 GCA_039923055.1 Jatrophihabitantaceae bacterium | reverse complement strand
CGCCAGCACCAGCAGCACGCCGCCCGCTGCCCAGGGCAGGGACTGCGCCCAGACCGCGGCCGGATAGGAGCTCATCCGGCGACGATATCGACCGTCCACGGCCGGGTCGAGGGCATCTGGCTGGTGCCGTCGGCGTGGGGACGTACCGCCAGGAACTGGTCCACGCCCATCCGGCCCTGCTCGAAGCTCAACGCGCCGCCGACCAGGTATAGCCGCCACACCCGGGCAACCTGCTCGCCCACCAACGCGACGAACTCCGGGTAGCGGGCGTCGAACGACTCGATCCAGTGCTCGACCGTCCGCACGTAGTGCTCGCGCATGGCCTCGACGTCCCGGATCTCGAAGCCGGCACCTTCCAGGAAGGCGAGTGTCTGCGGCATCGGGCGCATGTGCATGTCCGGTGCGATGTACGCCTCGATGAACGCGCCGCCACCGGGTGCTGAGTCGGCACGCCGGGACATCTGCTGCAGGAGCAGACGTCCACCAGGCCTGACCGCGCCGAACAGCATCCTGGTGTAGACCCCGTAGTTCTCCTCCCCGACGTGCTCGCCCATCTCGATCGAGGACACGGCGTCGAAGCTCTCACCGGTCTCGGCAAACTCGCGGTAGTCCTGCAGTCGCACAGTGACCAGTTCGGTCAGGCCGCGCTCAGCGATCTGCTTGGCGATGTGGTCTCGCTGCTGCGCGGCGAGGGTGATCCCGACGGCCTGCACGCCGAAGTGCTCGGCAGCGTGCAGGATCAACGAGCCCCAACCGCACCCGACATCCAGCAGCCGCATGCCCGGCTTCAAGTCGAGCTTGCGACAGATCAGATCGAGCTTGGCGCGCTGCGCCACGGCCAGCGACTGCCCGGGTTCGGTGTAGTGCGCGCTGGAGTAGGCCATCGACTCATCGAGCAGTAGTCGGTAAAAATCGTTGGACAGGTCGTAGTGATGGGAGATCGCGGCCCGGTCGCGGCTGCGCGTGTGGCGGTGCCCGACCAGGCGTGCCTCGGACGTCGGCGGCTTTGGTGCCGGACCGAGCGCGCCCAAACGGAGTGCGGCCAGTGCCGCGGCTGCCTTCGCCCCCACGGACAAGTGCAGGCCGGTTCCCGCTGCCGTTCCGGCCAGCGACCAGGCCCGACGGAACCCGTCGACGAGATCGCCTTCGACGTCGATGTCTCCGGTGACGTACGCGCGCGCCAGTCCGAGTTCTCCGGGAGCCCACAGCAGCCTGCGCAGTGCGCGGCGGGAGCGGATGACCAGAACCGGACCCCCGACCGGTCCTGCCTCGCTGCCGTCCCACGCTCGGATCCGGACCGGAAGTTCGACGCCGACGCTGTCATGTACCAGCGCAGCCAGTCGGTCGGCCGTCGATGCGTGTCTCTGTTGTGCTGGCACGGTGCTCCCCTGAGTCGGACGCAGACGGGTTGGTCGTGGCTGGATCGGCAGGCCCTTACGCCACAACCGGATTCCGTGCGCGGTGATGACCGCGCGGATACGGTGCGACTCGAACGGGCGGCGCACCGCAACACCAATGACACGAAGGACGGTCGCCGGCTCTCTCGAACCGCGGACCGACGCGGTGAAGGGGCGCGCACCCGGGCGGTGGAGCGTGATCGTGATTGCCAGTCGTCGACCGGGCTCGGGCACACTCATCCGGTAGAAGCCGTCGACCAGGTTGAACGGGGACACGTAGAACTGCTTCTCGGTTTCAGTATTGCCTGCATCGTCGGTACGTACGACGTAACAATGGGACTCGCCGTAGGTGTTGTGCACCTCTGCAACCACGCAGGCGAGCGCACCGTCGCGGTCGTGACACCAGAACAGCGACAATGGATTGAACACGTAACCCAGGCTTCGGGCATTGGCGAGCATCGTGATCGCGCCACCACCCAGATCGATGCCGTGCTCACCGAGCAGCGCCTCGACGTTCTGCCGGATTGTCTTGCCCGGGTCACCAAGATGATCACGCGCCTCGAACCTCGCCAAGGCGCCCAGTCCCAGGGGCAGCCGCGGTAGGTCATCCAGGTCCACCAGCCACTGGTAGCTACGGTTGCGGAACTCGTGATGCACCGGTTCGGTCCGTACGTGCGCGATCTCGACGTCATAAATGGCGCCTGCGGCCGTCACCATCGGATGCCCAAACTCGCGGCGGCCGCGACTCCCGACTTGCAGCCGTCCTCGTGGAAACCCCAGCCATGGTAGGCGCCGGCGTACGCCACGACGCCATCGTTCAGCGCTGGCAATCGGCGCTGGGCGGCAAGGGAGTCACTGGTGTAGACGGGGTGTTCGTAGCTCATCCGATCCAGGATCTGTGACTGCTGCACGTCGCGACTGCCGTTCAGCGTGACGATGAACGTCTCTGCGGCATCCAAGCGCTGCAACCGATTCATGTTGTAGCTCAGGTGCACGTCGGTAGCGGCGGCGGCGCAGGACGGCAGCGCGTAGTTCCAGGAAGCCTGGGCGCGAGGCGATCGCGGCAGCACCGAGACATCGGTGTGCAATATTGCCGGATTGTCCGTGTAGCCGATCCCACCGAGGACCTCGCGCTCGGTCGGTGTCGGCTCGGCCAACAGGCGCAGGGCTTGACCCGGGTGGGTAGCAACGACGACACCGTCGAAATGCGATACCCGGTCCGCGTCGTCCCGGATCTGGACGCCGTGCGCTGTGCGCGTGATCGCCCGGATCGGTGTTGACGTCTCCACGGCGGTCAGGCCCTTGGCGGCCCGCTCGACATAGCGCGCCGACCCGCCGGTCACCGTGTACCAGGTCGGCGCTCCGGTAACGGTGAGCATCCCATGGTTGGCCAGGAACGTGAACAGGTACCGAGCCGGGTAATCGCCGGCCTGCGTCGGGGCGGTGGACCATACCGCCGAGACGAGCGGGGTCATGAAATGCGCCGTGAAATAGTGCGAGAATCCTCCGTCGGCCAGGAACGTGCGCAGGCTGACATCGTCCGCAGTCGGATCCGGGTCGGCGAGCAATGCCCGGGCCCGACGGTGGAATCGGATCACCTCGCCCAGCATCCGGAGATAGCGAGGCGAACCCACCGTGCGGATCGAGGGGAGCAGACCGCTGAACCCCCGTCCACCCGCGTACTCCAGCCCGCAGCCACGGCAGGTGACGGACATGCTCATATCTGATTCCTGCGTCGCGACGCCGAGTTCGGCGAACAGCCGTAGCAAGGTCGGATACGTCTGCCGGTTGTGGACGATGAAGCCGGTGTCAATGGCGAGCAGCCGACCACCGCTGGCCGGTACATCATGGGTATCGGCGTGACCGCCCAATCGGTCCGCGGCCTCGTACAGGGTGACGTCAGACGCGCTCTGCAACACATAGGCGGCGGTCAGCCCTGCCACGCCACTACCGACGACTGCGATCCTGCGAGGACTCATACCCATCTGTTCGGGGCTGGACGATGTGCCGGTTCCATCGCACAAGCAACGTGATTCTCGGCACGCACCGACCCCGAAATGGGCATAAGGGAAGGGGCGGCGGCACGGGAGGGATGTGCCGCTCGCCCCTTCTC
>JBDTDN010000191.1:0-3228 GCA_039923055.1 Jatrophihabitantaceae bacterium | reverse complement strand
GAATCGCTGCTCGAGGCGCAGCGGGATTTCCTGACCTGGCTTGTCGAACTGGCGGCGGCGAGGTCGGTGGATGCGGTGCTGGTGGCCGGTGATGTGTACGACCGGGCCGTGCCGTCGACGGACGCGGTCGTGTTGTTGGACGAGGCGCTGTCGGCGTTCGTCCGCGCCGGGATTCCGGTCATGCTGACCAGCGGCAACCACGATTCGGCGATCCGGCTCGGCTTCGGCTCACAGGTGCAGCGTGCGGCCGGCGTCCACCTGCGCACGCGGCTGAGCGAGCTGGCTACGCCGCTCGTGCTCACCGACGACGGCGGACAGGTCGCGGTGTACGGCATCCCGTACCTGCTGCCGGATGCCGTCATGATCGAACTCGCCGCCGAGCGTTCGCACACAGGGGTGCTCTCGGCGGCGGTTCGGCGAATCCGCGACGACGCGGCCGAGCGTGGCATCGAGCGGATCGTGGTGCTGTCACACGCGTTCGTCACCGGCGGGTCGGCGTGCGAGTCCGAACGGGACATCCGGGTGGGCGGTATCGCAGACGCTCCGGCCGATGTCTTTGCCGGGCTCTGCTATGCCGCGTTGGGCCACCTGCACGGCGCTCAGCAGGTTGGGGCGAACGCGCGCTACTCCGGGTCCCCGCTGGCCTTCTCGTTCTCCGAGCGGAACCACGTCAAGTCCGTCACGGTGATCGACATTGACGCGGCCGGCGGGGTGTCCACCGAGCTGGTCGCCGTGCCGGTCGTTCGTTCGCTGCGGGAGGTCCGCGGTCGGCTTACCGAGTTGCTGGAACTGCACGATCCGGAGCTTGCTGAGGCCTGGGTGAAGGTGGTGCTCACCGACCCGCGGCGGCCGGCCGCGCCGATGGAGCGGCTGCGCGCCCGTTGGCCGCACACCGTCGTGCTCGACTTCGTTCCCGACGGCGAGTCGGTCGAGAGTGTGACGGATCTGCTCCGGCTGGCCGAATCCGCCGATCCGGTCGAGATCTGTGCGCACTTCGTCGAGTGGGTCGAGTCGACCCGCCCCGATCGTCAGCATGAGGACGTACTGCGCAGCGCCGTCGAGGCCGTCCGGCGCGCGGAGTTGTCGGCCTGATGAGACTGCACACCCTGACAATGCGGGCGTTCGGTCCGTTCGCCACCGAGCAGAGCGTCGACTTCGAGCGGCTTGCGGCAGGCGGGCTGTTCTTGCTGGACGGGCCGACCGGGGCGGGTAAGACCACTGTCCTGGATGCGATCACGTTTGCCCTGTACGGCGCGGGGGATCGTGGCGGGGACGACCGGCTGCACTCGGACTTCGCTACGCTGGGTGTGGAGCCGGAGGTCGTCCTGGACTTCTCCGTGAGCGGGACGCGGCACCGCGTCACCCGCTCGCCGGAGTTCGAGCGGCCCAAGCGTCGCGGTGAGGGCACCACGACCCAGGCGATGAAAGTCCATCTGGAACGGCACGAGGCAGGCTCCTGGGTGAGCCGGTCCAGCAACAAGGCCGAGGTCGGGGACATGTTGGCCGAGGTGATCGGGCTGACCCGCGAGCAGTTCACCCAGGTCGTGCTGCTGCCCCAAGGCGAGTTCGCGAAGTTCCTGCGGGCGAGCGATGACGAGCGCCGGGCATTGTTGACCAAGCTGTTCGGCACCCAGTTGTACGACCAGATCACTGACGAGCTCGACCGTCGTCGCAGCATCGCGGGCAAGGACGTCGAGGGCGCCCGGCAGCAGGTTCAACTTCGGGTCGGGGGGGCCGGCGAGGCGGCAGAGCTCGGCAAGGACGAACTGGCGGAGCTGGCCACAACGACGTCGGCCCTCCGCGCCGAACGTATTGACAAGCTGGACGTTGCGCTGCGCGCGAAGCGGGCGACGGTTGCTGAGGTCGCTGCCGCAGCAGTAGCCCGCGTTGACCAGGCGCAGCGGGCATACGTCCTGGCCCAGGATCATAGCGAGCGGCTGGCCCGCTTTGCCGCCGCGCGAGCCGCGGCAGACGCACACGAAGCGGACCGCTCCGCGCATGCGGCGGCTGTCGCAGTCTTGGCGGCGGCGCAGCGCGCCGAACCGGTCCGGCCGCTGCTCGAGGAAATATTCGAGACCGGCGAGCGAACGCAGCAGGCGCGCGACGGTTTACTGGCTCTTCATGTCCCCGAGCTGATGGCGACTACAGACACCGCCGCTCTCGCCGCGTTCGGTGAGAGCACGGCCGACGCAGCACGGGTCGCGGCCCGCTCAGCTGCCGAATTGCAGCATCTTGTCGAGCGTGAAGGCGCCTTGGATCAGCATCTGACGGCGTTGGCCGAGACATCGGTCGCGCTGGAGCGAGCCGGTGTCGAGGTCGAGCGGTTGGCGCGACGGCAGGCTGAACTTCCGGGCGAGGTCGAACGAAAGGCGGCCGACCTGGCCGCGGCCCGAAGCGCGGCTGCGGAATACGGCGCGGTCACCGGACGGCTTGAGGCGGTGCAGGGGAACCTGCGGGCAGCGCGTAGATGCGAGGAACTCGAACCGCAGTTGGCTACTCGTGGGTCGGAGTTGGCTACTGCGGTCGACGCGCATCAGCGCGCGGTGGACGCGCATCAACGACTGGTCGAGGCCCGACTCTCGGGCATGGCGGCCGAACTGGCCGCCGCACTCGTCGACGGACAGCCCTGTGGCGTCTGCGGTTCGACTGATCATCCGGCGCCGGTTCGCACTGCTGCAGATGCCGTGGGCGCCGGCGACGTGGGACTGGCGGCGGCAGAGCGCGATAGCTGCGAGGTGCGTCGGCAGCAAGCAGTGCAGGCGTTGGCCGCCGTCGAGCGTGATCATGCGGCGAGCGCCGCCATCGCGGCAGATTCGACGGTTGCCGAGCTGTCCGACGAGCAGGCTGTCCTGACCGAACAGCTGGCTGCGGTGACGTGCGCGCGCGAGCGGATCGAGCCGTTGGAAGCCGAGGTCGCCGACCTGGGCTTCGAGCGGGACTCGGTCAGCGCGCTGCATGCGAGTGCCCTCGCCACGTACGCGTCCGCACAGGCGACGCAGTCCAGCGCACAGCGGCAGGTCGAGGAGTTGGTGAGCGCCGTCGATGCCGCCCGCGACGGATACGCAACCGTCGCAGAGCGCCAGCGATCACTCGACATGCAGTCCGAACACCTATCCGCGGTTGCGACGGCGAGCCAGGTGCTGCTCGAAGCGGGCCAAGCGGACGCTGTGGCGACCTCCCGTGCCGCGCGCGAGGCGACGGCCCAGGGATTCCCCGACCTGGATGCCG
>JBDTDN010000190.1:0-6824 GCA_039923055.1 Jatrophihabitantaceae bacterium | reverse complement strand
CCCACTGCGGGGCGTGACCGACACGATCGACCCCGTCGGTACACCGAGGATGTCGACGGCGTTGTGCTCGTACAGGCCTGGCGTCGCAACGAACTGGGCAGTGATCCGGTAATCGTCGTTCGACGTCAGTCGGTTGAATGCCGTGACGGCACCGGCGATGACCAGCGCAACGATGACCACCAACGCGATCAACTGGTTGCGGGTGAACACGCGTGACACGCGTGAGAAGGCGGCACTCATCCGCATGGCCCCGTCGACGGCTTGGGTGCCCGCCCGCACGCCACTATCTGGTTGTCCGGCACGACGGCGGTCGGCGTCAACAGGTCCAGCCACGGCCCCGCCCCGGTCGCGTTCGTAATGTTGACCGAGAACTGGCCCAGGTTCACGATCGCCGTCTGCAGGTCGTCCTTCTGCTTTACCAGAACCGCAGTGACGGTGTTCAGATTCGCGAACAGCCCGGTCAATTGCGCCCCGTTCTTACCGATCAGGATCGACAACTGGTTGCCCAGGCTCGCGGTGTCGGTCAGCAGTTGGGTGATCACCTGATGGCGCTGTTGGAGCAGCTTCAGGAAGGCGTCTGCTTGGGTGAGCAGGCCGACCAGCGAAGCCGAGTTCGAGTTAAGGGTAGAAGTGATCGTGTTCGCGGCCTGCAAAACGTCGGTGATCTGCTGTTGGTTCGCCGCGACCGTCTGCGAGACGCTCGCCAACCCCTTCAGCGCCGCCTTCGCATCGGCA
Source organism: Jatrophihabitantaceae bacterium (assembly GCA_039923055.1). Classification (GTDB taxonomy): domain Bacteria; phylum Actinomycetota; class Actinomycetes; order Mycobacteriales; family Jatrophihabitantaceae; genus DASXYU01. The sequence continues at coordinate 6,089 of JBDTDN010000190.1, read as the reverse complement.
GGTGCGATGCCGCTCATGGTCTGCGCCAACGTGCTCAACGAATCGCGCAGCTTCGGCAGGTCGGTGTTGTTGGAAAACTCCCCGAACTGATCGAGGGCACCGATGATCGTGTACGGCACGGTCGTACGGGCAACGGGAATCGTCCCGCCCGCGCTCAGCTGACCGGTGCCGGCCGACTCGACCTGCATGAACAGGCTGCCGAGTACCGTCGCCACCTCGATGCTGGCGTTACTCGTATCGCCGAGCTTGAGGCCGGACTGGACGGTGAACTTCACGTCGACGTGGTCGCCGGCGACCTTGACCGAGCTGACCTTGCCGACGTTGATGCCCTCGACGCGGACGTCGTCGCCGGATTTGAGCCCGTCGGCGTTCGCGAACTCGGCGTGGTAGCTGTCCGTCGGGTTCACGCCCGGTAGCTTCTGCAGGTTCATCGCCATTAGCACGACCACGAGTGCGATGACCGTGCCGAGGATGCCGACCACGATCTGGTTGCGCTCCTGCATCGGCCTGATCTTCATTGGCAGACCTTCGTGTGCGCCGTTCCTGCTCCGACGACGCCGTTGGGCAACTGCAGAGGAATCTGGATGGCCATCAGGCTGGACAGGCTGGACCCGAGCGAGCCAAGCAGGGCATTCAAGGCGTTCCCACCCAGTGCCTGATTCAGCATCGAGATGATCTGATTGTCCTTCAGCGCCTCGACGCCGTTCGCCCCAGTGACCTGAACCGTGCCGTAGGTGACGACGTTGACGTTGCACAAGTAGACGTTCGCCCAGTTGCCGTTCTGCGTGATCCGTGCGAAATCGCCGAACGCCTGACCGAAGCCAGTGATCAACTTCCCGACGGTGGCGCTGTTCTCGGCCAGCACGCCCGTGACCGAGTTCAGGTCCGCGATGTCGCCGGGCAGGTTGTGGTCCTCGAGTTGGTCGAATAGGCCACCTACCGAGCCGATCAGCTTGTCGACCGATCCCAGCGAATCGAGAATGGCCGGCCCATCGGTCTGCAGTTTCGAGGTGAGCGTGTGCACCGAGGTGACGACGGCCGCGAGCTGGTTGTCATGTTTGGACACCGTCGTCAGCAGGCTGCTCAGGCTGTCGATCACCTGCGTGAAGGTCTGGTCCCGGTTCGCCAGGTTCGCGGTCAGATCCGCAGTCTGGGACACCAAGGAATCGATCGCGCCGGATTGGCCCTGCAGTACGTCGATGATGTCGCCGGACAGGCGGTTCACTTGCTCCGGGGTCAGCGCGGCGAACAGCGGGCGGAACCCGTTGAACAACGCCGTCAATGACAAGGCGGGCGCCGTCCGCGTCATCGGGATCGTGGCGCCGACGGGCAGCGGCGCGCCGGGGGCGGCCCCGGCCTGTGTCAGCGCCAGGAAGCGTTGGCCCAGCAGGTTTGCGTACTTGACAACAGCCCACGTGCTCGTCGTCAGGGTCTGGTTTTCGTTGGCCGTGAAGGTGACCTGCGCGTGGGTCGCATCGAGCAGCCTGACGTCGGTCACCTTGCCGACGTCCACACCGGAGACGCGGACCGTATTGCCGGCGTACAGACCCGAAACTCCGTCAGTTTTGCCGAAGATCGCCCGGTAGGTATGAACGGTGCCGGTGTGCGGCCCGGTCAGCGTGCCGACCTCCATCGCACAGAAGATCCCGGCCACGACGAGGAACACGCCCAGCTTTGCGAGCAGCCCCTTATTCATGGTTGACCACCGTGGGGATGCCACGCAGCAACGGGCCGAGCAGCAGATCGGTCAGCCCGGCCGGGATCTCACTTGCGGGCAGGCCGGTGATGGTGCTGGCCGCGGACGTCACCGCGAACTGCTCGCTGTCGCTCCCGATCGACGAGCTACTGCCGCCATAGTCGCGGCCAGTGGTGATCACCCGCGCCGAGGCGCCGCTCGGTCCGGCGGCCGAGCCGCAGTTCGGTCCGTCCGCCCCTGCGTATCGCGGGCAGTCCGCGGCGGTGTACTCCGGCGGGTTGGAGATCGCGGTGAACATGTCGCCCTGACCGTTTGCTGCGACGTTGACCAGTTCGGCGAAGTTGACGCCAGTCAGGATGATGTTCGCCTGTAGCATCGAGCCCTTGATCGCGGATCCGAACGTGTTGGCGAACTGCTTGAAACCGTTCAGCGTTGCGGGCAGCGCCTGCGGGTTCGCGGCGAATGCGGCCGCGACCGGACCCTCGTTGCGGAAGATCGTCACCGCGTTGTTCACGTTCGTGGAACTGAGCAGTGCCGACGCGTTGTCCACGGTGGTCGGCGCGACGTCGAGCAGGTTCGCGATTGCCTGCTTGTCCGCGAGAATCCCCTGGGAGACAACGAGAGTGTTGCGCAGGGTCGACAGCAGAGCCGGACTGTTGCGCGCGATCTCGTTCGTCACGGTGGCCAGGCTGGTAATCGTGTCCTCCAGCTCAGGCAGGTGCGGTGCCAGCCGACGTAGGTAGTCATCGGCCGTCACGATCAGTTTGCCGAGGTTCTCGCCCTGGCCGTCCAGGGCGGTGGCGAGTGCGGACAACGCCTGGTCCAGTTGGGCCGGGTGCACCGCGGACAGCAGCGTGTACGCATTCGCCAGCGCCGTCTGCAGGCTCTCACCGGCTGCGCTCGTGTCTGCCTTGATCACGTCGCCGCCCTTCAACTTCGGTCCCGACGCGTCAGCGGTCGGCACCAATTCGATGCGGGTGGCACCGAACAGCGACTCCGGCAGCGCGACCGCGGTGACCTGTGCGGGCACGACCGCCGCAGAATCAGGGTCGAGCTTGAGGGTGACGGTCGCACCGCCGGACAGTTGGCCGGTCGTTGCCGTCACCTCACCGATGATCACGTCGAGGTACGTGACGATGTCGCCGACCTCCAGCGCATCGCCAGCTTGTGAGAGTTGGGCAGAGACCGTGACCTTGGTGCTGAACGTGCCGCTGAACGATTCCCACACCAGCACGATCCCGATGATCAACACGAAGCTCAGGGCGATGCCAAGGACGACCTCTACGCCTCGGCGGCGGATCTGCTCCATCAGCCGCCACCGAGCCGCACGCCGTGCAAACCCCAGAACAGCATCGTCATCAGCACATCGGACGCCGCGATGATGACGGTCGTTGCGCGAATGGCTCGTGCGGTCGCCTTGCCGACGCCGGCCGGCCCGCCCGCGGCGTTGTAGCCGTAATAGGTGTGGATGATCGTGATGAAGATGGTGAAGACGACGACCTTGAGCACCGAGTACAGGACGTCTTCCGGACGCAGGAACAGATGGAAGTAGTGCTGATAGGTGCCGAGTGACTGGCCGAAGAACCAGGTCACCGTCGCCTCGGTCGCGAGGTAGCTGCCGAACAGTCCGACCAGGTACAGCGGCACAAGCACGGTGAATGCGGCGATGATGCGGGTCGTCACCATGTACGGGATCGACCGAACCGCCATGACCTCCAGCGCGTCGATCTCCTCACTGATTCGCTGCGCGCCGAGTTGCGAGGTGAACTTGCAGCCGACCTGGGAGGCGATCGCGATGGCGGCGATGAGCGGGGCGATCTCGCGAGTGTTGCCGTAGGCGGAGATGAAGCCGGTGAGCGGGGCGATGCCGATGATGTTCAGGCTCTGGAAGCCTTCCACGCCGACTTCTATACCGATGAACAACGACTCCGCGATGACGACCCCGAGGGTCCCGGTGAACGTGATGAACAGACCCGTGCCCAGGGTCAGCTCGCCGATCTGACGCTGCACCTCCTTTCCGTAGTGGCCGATCGTGTACGGGATCGCCCGCAGCGCCTTGACCGTGAAGATGACCATGTTGCCGAGGAACCGCAGGTGCGTCTCGACCGCGGCCGACGTCCAGACCGCGCGGGCCGCCGCACTTCGGGCCGATCTTGGCAGGACATCCAGAACGGCCGCCATCAGAAGATCCGCTGCGGGACGACGGCGAAGAAGACCTCGGTGATGACCAGGTTGAGGCCGAACAGCACGATCCCAGTGATGACCACGGACTGGTTCACGGCCTCACCGACGCCGGTGGGGCCACGCTTGGCGCCCAGACCCTTGAAGGCGGCAATGAGCACGGCGGTCATGCCGAAGATCGCGGCTTTGATCTCGGAGGTGACGAAGTCCGCCATCGACGCGAATTGCGTGAACGAACCGAAGAAGCTGCCCTTGGTCCCGTGCAGCGCGGCGAGGTCGAACACGTAAGCGCTGGCGATGCTGACGAAGATGACGACGAAGTTCAGGAAGACACTCACCAGCACGCCGGCGACGACCAGCGGCGCGACCAGCCGTCGTAGCGGGTTCAGGCCGAGCACGACCATCGCGTCGATCTCCTCGCGGATCGTCCGCGCACCCAGTTCGGCGCAGATGGCCGAACCACCGACGCCTGCGAGCAGCAAAGCCGTGACAATCGGCGAAGCCTCGCGCAGCACACCGATCGCATCGGCCGCCCCCACGAAGTTCGTCGCACCGATCTGGGAGGCCAGCACACCCACCTGCAGTGCAATCGCCACGCCCAGCGGGATTGATACCAGGATCGCCGGCAGGAGCGCCACGCTGACCAGGAACCAGGACCGTTCGGTGAACTCGACGAACTTGAACCTGCCCCTGATTACGTCAGCGCCCAGGCCGTACAGCGAAGCCGCGCCCATCGAGTACATTCCGCCGATCGCTGCAAAGGACGCCCAGACCGTGTGCGGCGTGTATTTGGCGATGGTGTTGCCGACCTTGTCATCCCACGGGATCGGCCGCTCGGCGACGTGTCGCTCCGGGTCGTAGCGGTCCGGGTCGTCCGGCGAACCGAGCCGAAATACCGGCGACGGCCGCAGTGCGGACGCACCGGCCGTAGGCACGCCGGTGTCGCTCTCAGCGGTGCCCAGATCGTCGGACATTCATGCCCTTTCGGATACTCACGTGGCTATAGCGGCGCGGAGGGACACGGCGCCCAGAGTCTAAGGGCGACCCGCCCAGAACGCACCCCGGAAGAATCCGGTCTGCCACTCTTGCGCCCCGCCGGCGATCGGTCTGCCCCGGGAGCCGGACACCGTAGAGTGCCAGTGCCCCGAGCAACCCGCATTCACGAGCTGAGGTACCTACGATGACCGAGGCCGATCACCGGCTGAATCAGCTATTACGGGCAACCCGCCGCCCTCCGTGCTCGCGCTGCCCATCCAGGCTCGGGACGATTTGGCACAGTTGATCGCCAACGCGCGGACGATGCAGACCGAAAGCCTGGTGGCTGCGTTCGAGGCGACGCTCAAGCACGTCCCGTTCCCAGTGCGCGCCATCGTCAAGAGGATCGTGTTGTGACCACGAGCCCTGAGTTACAGAAGCTCGCACACACGCTGGGCGTCGTACCGGACCGGCTCGCCATGCTGGCACCGATACCGGCTCAGGACCTACGAACGCTGCGGGCCCAGATCGGCGAGGCGCTGTTCCAGGCGGACAGGGCGCAGTTCGCCAAGGTTGCGGCGCTGTCCAAAGCTATCCCGACTGCGGTGGCCGCCAAGCTGACCCAGTTCGCGCTGCCGCCGTTCCTCGCCGCGCGCACTGCCGAATTGTTGGAGCCGCACAAGGCCGTGGATCTGGTCGCCAGGATTCCCGATGCCTACCTAGCCGACGTGGCCGCGAAGATGGACCCCGAGCGGGCGGCGGAGGTAATCCGTCAGATCCCGGCTGCGCGCGTCGCGAAGGTGGCTGCAGAACTGGCGCGGCGTTCGGAGTGGATCGTGATCGGCAGCTTTGTCTCGCACGTGAACATGCCGGCGTTGGCAGCGAGCGTTCAACAGTTCAACCCAGAGCAGTTGCTGCGGATCAGTTTCGTCCTGCACGACCTGAATCGCCTGGATGCGATCGCCGCAGAACTCGACACCGCGCAGGTGGACGGGATGCTCGCCGCGGCGGCCGACCACTCGCTGTGGGCCGAACTTGACCAGATGATCGGCAATCTCAACGCTGACAACATCGCGCGCCTGGCGGAGCGCTACGCGGCCGCGCCCGAGAGCGTCATCGCGGCCACGAAGGCTGCGGTCAAGAGCAAGACGTTCGGTAAGCGGTCGCTGGCCAGGCTCGACGGAGCCTGATCAACCACACGTTCTGTTCGCCTTGGCGACCAGTTCTGCCGTCGACC
>JBDTDN010000189.1:0-4225 GCA_039923055.1 Jatrophihabitantaceae bacterium | reverse complement strand
CAGCGGCGACGGTCTGATCCGCCTGGAGCCCGACGAGTCCACCAGCGCGAGTTGGGGGCTGCGTGCGAACTGGCCGATGGCGGCGTGTTGATCGTGGCCAGCAGCGAGTCGTTGGTCCGTTCATGATCGGGCATCCGGCATTCACGACCGAGCCGTGGTGTCTGCGGGAAACGTCTTTGGATCTGGACGTGCTCGCGCAGAGCGAGTCGGTGTTCGCGCTGGCCAACGGCCACATCGGCTGGCGCGGCAACCTGGACGAAGGCGAGCCGCACGGCATGCCAGGCAGCTACCTCAACGGGGTGTACGAGCAGCGACCGCTGCCCTACGCAGAAGTGGGTTACGGCTACCCCGAGGACGGTCAGACGATCATCAATGTCACCAACGGCAAGATGATCCGACTGCTGGTCGACGACGAGCCGTTCGATGTTCGCTACGGCGAGCTCCGATCCCACGAGCGGGTGCTCGACTTCCGGACCGGCGTACTGCACCGCCGGACCGAGTGGGTGTCGCCGGCCGACCGCGCGGTGCGGGTGACCTCCACCCGGCTGGTCTCGCTGTCCCAGCGGGCGGTAGCCGCCATCGCCTACGAGGTCGAACCGATCGATGAGGCGCTCAACGTCGTGGTGCAGTCCGAACTCATCGCGAACGAGGAGTTGCCGCTGCTGCAAGGCGATCCGCGCACGGGTGCGACATTCCCTGCGCCGCTGGTCGAACGGATGGACGCCGCCACGGGTGCCCGCGGCGGACTGGTGCACGCTACCCGTCACACCGACCAGTGCATCGCGGCGGTGATGGACCACGTCGTGGACGGTCCGGCCTCGATGCTGGTGCAGTCCGAGAGCTTCCCACACCTGGCCCGGACGACCGTGACGGTTCGCCTGGAGCCGGGCCAACGGCTGCGGCTGGTCAAGTTCGTCGCCTACAGTTGGTCCGGGTCCCGGTCCCCGGCGGCAGTGCGTGATCAGGCCGACGCCGCGCTCGGCCAGGCGGTGAAGACCGGCTGGGACACTCTGCTCGACGAGCAGCGCGCGTACCTCGACGATTTCTGGGACCGGGCCGATGTCGAGCTCGACGGTGATGCCGAGGTTCAGCAGGCGGTGCGGTTCGGGCTGTTTCACGTGCTGCAGGCCGGCGCACGCGCGGAAGGCCGCGCGATCCCAGCCAAGGGCCTGACCGGCCCCGGCTACAACGGGCATGCGTTCTGGGACAGCGAGACGTTCGTGCTGCCGGTGCTCACCTACACCGTCCCGGAAGCGGCGGCCCATGCGCTGCGCTGGCGGCGGGACACCCTGCCGCTGGCGAAGGGCCGGGCGGCCCAGCTCGGGCTGGCCGGCGCGGCGTTCCCGTGGCGCACGATCGCCGGCGCGGAGTGTTCGAGCTACTGGCCCGCGGGCACCGCCGCGTTCCACATCGGCGCTGACATCGCCGACGCGGTCACCCGCTACGTCACGGCGACCGGCGATGAGGCGTTCGAGGCCACTGTCGGATTGGAGTTGCTGACCGAGACAGCGCGGCTCTGGAGTTCGCTGGGCCATCACGACGCGCAGGGACGGTTCCGTATCGACGGTGTCACCGGCCCGGATGAGTACAGCGCGGTCGCGGACAACAACGTCTACACGAACCTGATGGCCCAGCACAATCTGTGCGCCGCCGTCGACGCCGCCGCGCGCCACCCCGACACCGCCCGTCAACTGGGCATCGACGAGGAGGAAACCGCCCGGTGGCGCGATGCGGCCAAGTCGATGTACATACCGTACGACCAGGAGCTGGGGATACATCCTCAGTCCGACGGGTTCACCACGCACCAGCCGTGGGACTTCGCGGCTACCACGCCCGAGCAGTATCCGCTGCTGCTGCACTTCCCCTACTTTGATCTCTACCGCAAACAGGTCAGCAAGCAGGCCGATCTGGTCCTGGCGATGCATCTGCGCGGCGAGGCGTTCACCCCGGCTGAGAAGGCCCGCAATTTCGCCTACTACGAACGGCTCACGGTCCGCGACTCGTCACTGTCCGCCTGCACTCAAGCGGTCCTGGCCGCCGAGGTCGGGCACCTGGACCTAGCGCACGACTACCTGGCCGAAGCCGCCCTGATGGACATGGACGACTTGGAGCACAACACCCGTGACGGCTTGCACATCGCCTCCCTCGCCGGAGCGTGGATCGCCCTGGTCGCCGGTTTGGGCGGAATGCGAGAACGCGGGGACACCGTGGCGTTCGTGCCCCGATTGCCTGCTGCCCTGACCCGGCTTGCGTTTACGATCTCCCTAAGGGGCAGGCGGTTACACGTCGAGCTGACACCCGAGCAGGTCAGCTATCGGCTGCGTGCCGGTGAGCCGCTGCAGGTCTTCCACGAAGGAGAGCCCGTGACGGTCTCGACCGAGGGCGCCCTTGTCTGCGCGCTCACCCGTCCCGCGGAGCTGGACCCACCGACGCAGCCGTACGGGCGCGCGCCAGCGCGTCGTCAAGACAGGGGCCCCTCGTTGTGAGCGGTATCGGTGCCGGCGGTCAGAGCAGGCGGAGTCCGCGATACGGAAGGTAGTCCGGGTAGGCGTAGCCGTCGTCCCAGTACGGTGTGTAGCCGTAGTGCCCGTAGATGCCTCTGTGATAGCTGCGGTCACCAACTAGGCCCGGGTCATACGGGGGCGCCTCGGCGACGTGCTCACCAGTGTGGTTGATGTGCACCTCCTCTGCGGTGATCTTGGTGATGGCATCGACCGGAATAAAGAACTTCCTTTCACCGAGGCCGAGGAAGCCACCGTGTTCGACCAGTAGGAAGCGGACCTTGTGCTCCCGGTCGTCAATGAGCAGGTCGTGGACCTTGCCAAGGTCCTTGCCATCCTTGTCCTTCACCGTCCGCCCACGGATATCTTCTGCCATCGGCTCGATGGTCTGCCCGCTGTCGCTCAACTTGCTGATGGTTGCGTTGTTCAGGGACGTCATGGCTGTTCCTTCGACTTCTAGTTGTCTACAGTGCGCGAGGCAGGAATGTCAGTTCAGGCCTTCGTAATCGGTGCCATTTTGTCCTTGACCGTCATGTCCCTGATGTCATCGGCCGGTGCTGTGCTGATCTGGCCGCTGTCGCTCAAGTTGCTGAGGTGGACGTCACGGGAACCGTGATGAAGGAGAGGCCCGACTCTTCCGGCGATGCGCGGTTTCGCTCACGAGGTGCGGCGTGTAGGCGGCAATCCTCGAGCCCGGATACGGCTGATGCTCAGCATTTGTCACGATACGCCGCATGCGCCTATTTGGTCATCTGGTCGGGACTACCGCGTCACGGCGATCGCGCGGGGCGAGGTACCGCTGGCAGTGCGGACAGATGTTGGTACCACGTCCGGCGACCCGGATTCGTTGAATCGCCGTGCCACACGCTTCGCACGGTTGTCCTTCGCGACCGAACACCCTTGCCTGCGCCAGGTAGGTGCGGCTGCCGCGAAAGTCGTTGACGTAGTCGACGAAGCTGGTCCCACCGTGCTCGACTGCGCCGCCGATGACGGACACGATGGCGTCGTGTAGGCGCGCCACCTCGGGGGTGGTCAGGCTGCCGGCCCGGCGCCGGGGATCGATGCGGGCCAGATGTAGCGACTCGTCGGTGTAGACGTTACCGACGCCCGCGACGGTCGACTGGTCCAGGATCACGGCCTTGATCGACGCTCCGCGATGGTGCGCCAGACGCTCACGAAAGGCGCGGCAGGTAAACGCCCCGCTCAGCGGTTCGGGTCCGAGCCGGGACAAGAACTCCTCGCGCGCCAGCGAGGCAGTATCGACGAGTCTGATCCAGCCGAACTTGCGTTGATCGTTGAAGACCAGCGCCGTATCGGTGCTCAAGGCGAGCACGACCCGGGTCGTAGTGTTCGGCATCGGCCCGAGCATGCTGTGCGACGGGTGACCGCCGGCGAACACGGTGGTGCCCTGCTTGACGACTACGAGTTGACCGGTCATCTTCGGGTGCACCAGCACGTGCTGCTCGTCGTCCAGATCTAGCAGCAGAACTTTGCCCCGACGGCGTACCGCGGTGATGTTATGCCCGGACACGAGCGCATCGATCCTGGCCTGCGCGACATCGAAGGATGGGCGCCAGAGCACCGTCACCGACTCGATGCGCAGGCCAAGCACGGTGGCCTGCAGCCCGCGTCGCATCGTCTCCACCTCGGGCAGTTCGGGCATACGGCCAGTATGTGCCGGGCCTCTGCGCCTGCTGCTGGAGCCAGGCACCTTGACAGGCAGT